>NZ_SOHF01000003.1:0-114478 GCF_004404045.1 Cryobacterium sp. Hh11
AGCGCACTCGGGAACATGCCGCCCGAAGAATATGAACGCAACTATTACGCTGAAACAAACGGCCCGATAAATATCGAAGCCGCCAACAAAACGGCGGCATGAAACCCGGGACGGTTCATCGCCAGGCGGAGCTCGTCCCGGGTGGCCCAGCGTTGCCGGTCGAGGACGTTCTTCTGCAGCAACGCGAAGAACGACTCCATCGCGGCGTTGTCGCCACACGCGCCGACGCGGCCCATCGATCCAGTGATGCCGTTGTTCTTTAGCACCCGGACGAAGGCGTTAGACCGGAATTGCGACCCGCGGTCGGAGTGCAGGATCGTCCCCTCGATGGTCCGCTGCCCGATCGCGTTCCGGGCGGCGGCGACGGCCAGCGACGCTTTCATTCGGGAGTCGATGGAGTAGCCGACGATCTTGTTCGAGTAGACGTCCTTGATAGCGCAAAGGTAGATCTTGCCCTCGTCGGTGCGGTGCTCGGTGATGTCGGTCAGCCAGAGCTGGTTCGGGCGCGTCGCGGTGAACTTCCGTTTGACGAGGTCGTCGTGCACCGGCGGCCCAGCCTTCCGCGTCAGGCCACGTTTCTTCGCGAACACACTCCACAGCCGCTGCTGGGAGCAGAGCCGCCAGACTCGGTTCTCACCCGCAGCGAGGCCCGCGCGGCCCAGTTCGTCGGAGATGAACCGGTAACCGAACGCGGGGTCGTTTTGGTCGGCGTCCCAGGCGGCGTTGGTGAGGTGGGCGTCATCCCAATCGCGTTGCGACACCGGGTTACGAACCCATTGGTAGAAGGCTTGCTTGGAGAAGTTCAATACCCGGCAGGTCACCGTGACAGGGATCCTGTCGACGGCCAGTTCACGGACCAGCGGGTACATCATTTTGGGTTGACGTCCCGGGAGAGATCGGCGACGGCACGGCGCATGACCTCGGCTTCTTGCTCAAGCAGCCGGATACGTTTCTTCGCATCCCGCAGTTCTGCGGACTCCTTCTCGGTCATACCCGGCTTGACGCCTTCCTCGACGTCGGCTTTTTTCAGCCAGTTCATGAGGCAGGACTCCGAAATTCCGAAGTCTTTCGCGATCTGGTTCAGCGGGGCTTCGTGCTTCCGGGCGACCGCGACAACATCACGGCGAAACTCGGGTGGGTAGGGCTTGAGCATGATGACATCTTTCCAGTGAAGACGAAGCTCCACAGGTCAGGAGTCAACCAAACCGGGGGCAGTCCCCCCCTGATTGCGAAGAGCCCCAAAACCCGGGGCTTGACACACAACGAAGTTACTGACGGGCCCGATAGCAGGCAAAGCTTGAATCCGGGACAGCACCGGGCCGGTGTGAGTATTCATTCGCCCGCCGTGTCCTTGAGACCGCACCCTCATGCGGCGCGGTACTTATCGGCCTAGGACTTCTTTGGGCATCGCTGACCTGTCGACAAGCAGTGCTTCAATAAGTTTCAAGTACTCGTGCGCATAGATTATCGAGGATCGTGTCGTCAGGACCGATTCCATGCCGGCCAAGCCCAATACATGACGCTCTTCTGTGGACAGAGTCAAGAACCGCCGCAAGACAATCTGCGCGTCGTGTACGGAGGAGGGCTCAAATAGCATTCCATTGACGCCATCCTGTATAAGTTCAGGCACACCGAAAACGTTCGTTCCCAGGACCGGCAGACCAAACGCCATCGCCTCCAGCATTGAACGTGGCAGTGACTCGATGTCAGATGCCAGAATGAATGCATCGGCGCTGACATACCATTCATCAATGTCCGGCGTCATTGCGATGAGGCGGATTCTCTCTCCAGACTCCAGGTTGTCAACAACACGATGAACAGCGTGGGAATATGGTCCATCGAAGTCGCCGACCATGGCCAAGACCGCTTTCGGAAAATCAACGGCAATCTGCTCGAATGCCAGGGCCAGCAGTCCCTGAGCCTTCCGAGGTTCATATGTCCCGATGCAGAGAATCACGATTTCTTCGGGCGCAATGCCGAGCCGCGCACGAGTCGCTGTTCTGTCAAGGATAGCTTTCGCCGTAGCTATGGAATCAAGATCGATTCCATAATCAACGCGAACACCTCGCTCTGGCCGAACCACGTGATCGAACATTGCTCGAGTGGCGTCCGCTTCAAAGACTGCAACATCCACAAGATCAAAAGCTCTTAGGAAAGCACTCCGGACGCCAAGGTCTGGCTGGACCCCGAATCCAATTCGGAGGAAGACCTCCGGGCTGAAGCTCTCGTGAATCGCCCAAATCGACGGTATTCCGAGACGTGATGCCAATTCCACACCCCAAAACGAACCCAGGGTGTTCGCGATTGCAAAGTTGATGTCCGTCAAGCTCACTAGTGAAACTAGCTGATACATCCACTGCTCGAATTCAACGGATTGGCTAGGCGCGAATCCAACAATTTGCACCTCAGCCCCTAGGTCCTCCAATTCATCTCGGAGAACTCCATCGTGCATTGCAAGTACCGTGCACTTTACAGAACCGGTGGCAAGCATGACCTTTAGAACTTCGTGCAAGTAGAGCTGGCCACCACCTAGACCGAGATGGTGCGTCGCGATCAGAATGTGAGGTATCCGGGCCGTGTCCCGCTCTCTCCCCGCGATTGCCGCGCTCCGGCATTGCAATACGGCGACTCTTGCCGAGTCTAGAGTCGGTTCGGCCGAACGTTCACTGAGGCAGAGGACGCGTTGTCCTATGATTTCCTGCCCCTCCGCACCGACGGCTAACGCCGTTACGACGAACTCCGCGCCGTATTCACCAGGCATTTCAATAGTCGCTTGCCACCCTGCCAACGCTGCGTCAGAATCCGCAATGTGTTCCTCCAGGTCGGGCCTCGGTATCGATAAGATTCTGGCTCGGACGAAGAAAACATCGTCAATGAGAATATCTAGATGGTCATAGCCGAGGCCGGAGCGAAACCATCCGGACAAGTTCACGACCCTGTCACAACTGCGTGCCTCGGGTAGCGGCAGGTCGAGTGACCCGATTTGTTGCACTGTCGGCAGAACGACTGATCTTTCGCCCACTAAATCTTCGGTAAGGCCCCCTTCCAAGACCAAGACAGCCGAAACAGCAAAGGTCAGACGCCCGATTGACGCCCGATCGAGATCGACTGTCCAGCCGGCAGTTGCACCCCAGGCAGTAGCCTGCGTACCGGCCTCAGCGACCGGCGTTGCGATGCCAGTCGTTGCTTGAGCACATATCACACCATCAACAGCGATCAGAACTGCACGGATGCTCCCATGCGGGAGGGCCGCCCATCCTACTATCTGCACAGCATCCGGGAAAAGTCGAATTTCGAGAATCTGGCCGGGAATACGACCGGGTCCAGCACTCAGAATTGAACGAGATACACGTTTTAAGTGCGATTTTGTCCGAGAAAGTGATCGTCGTGCCACATGCTTGATTTCGGAGAATTTGACGTGCGACATATACAGGAATTTCCAGACTGATAAATTTAAGGGAACGTATATGAATGCAGGCTACGCAGTCAGTGCGTTCCAGGTCTGTTCGACACCAATTTTAAAGTCAATGGGTGAAAGCCCGGTAAGTGCTTGGTAGGAGGAGGAGTCGAGCACGATACTTTCAATATCAAACCCCCGAGATTCGAAAAAGTTCAACTCGATCCGTTCACCACTGACTTCTTGCAGAATTTGGTGTAATTGAAGCAGCGAAGTCCCGACGCCGGTGCCCACATTCAACACATTCGGGCCACCAACACCTAACGTGGCGACCACCGCAGCTGCAACGTCTTCTACGTGAATGTAGTCGCGAACAGATCGTCCCGTTCCGAAGATAGACAGCGGCCGCCCGTGGATAACTGAATTCATAAATTCTGCGATCACACCTTGATTTCGACCGACGGGCTGAAGGGGACCGTAAGCATTGGCGACGCGGAGAACTCGAGCTCGGACTCCGTATAGGTCTCGATACATTCCAATATATTTTTCAGCAGTGAGTTTCATGATCCCGTAGGACGTCAATGGGTCGGTCGGGTGATCTTCCGGGACGGGCAGAACCCGAGGATTGCCATAGACCGTACCGCCAGAGGACAAGAAAACAAGCGACACATCGGGTCGCGTCCGAAGGGCTTCCAACAGACTAATGAGGGGGCTCAATGATTCAGCGATATCGGTGAGAGGAGAAACATTGGACTGGTAGGGCAATAGCCCCGTGAAAGAGTAGACGACGTCCGTCACTCCGTCGAGTATTCTCTCGTATGCGTTGACATCGGAAACTTTTTGTTCCACAAAGTTCGCCCGTCCGAGACCAAGCGGCATCCTTTCGGGGCGCCGACGGCCCACAACCGATACTCGATGGCCATCAAGCAGGAGGTGGCGACTGACCGATGTGCCGATGAATCCTGTTCCACCCAGTACGACCACGGAACGAGTGGTCGAATCACGAAGGATTCTCTTACGCGGGTCAGCGTCTAAATGACCTGGCAGTTGCAGCATCGGCATCGCTTCAAGCACAGGCCCCACACCCCCCGGAACATTCGTTTCAACTTCATATGACTTTACAGGAAAATTCACCATAAACACTCCCTAGCGAAACGCAGGGTCAATCGACTGCGCAGAGCGGGCTCGGGCTTTTCCACATTGTCACCGATCGACCGTCTGGCAAATCGAATTCAGCGTCAATGTCGAACCCCACAGATACAGCGGCACGAACCAAGGAAGAAGTGTCGATTCTGGGCTCAAATTCGTTGATCCCACTCGGCGATGTCAGTAGCCAACAGGTCGTGCTAGCAGGTCCGGATTCCAGCCATTCCTTGTATCCGAGAAGGCTATCTGGAATCGTTGTCGGATCGACCTGCGCGACGCCGATTCCGTACTCAAGCCGGTAGAGAACGGGCACTTGAACACTATTCACGTTAAAGAAATGATGGCGAAACCCGAAGGCGACGCTCGCTGTCGTTGGGACTCTAGTGATTCTGTCGGCAACAAATTCGTTTGCCACCCGCCATCCCGGTGCCGAGTCACGGTCGCTGATGACCCCCGCCGTCGTGTCCAAGTATGCAGGATTTACGGCTAAATCTTGTGTCACCATTAGCCCGCTGACACCTGGAATGTCGATTGTTCGCTCACGTGCGAGAGGAGAGTTCACAAAAAACGATTGCGTCGAAATCACGAGCGGCAACACAAGGAGCGTTGCGATTACGACCGCCTGCAACCCTCGTTGACGATCTCTAACCAACACGCTCACAAAGCCCCAGGAGGCAACAACAATTGCAAGAGGAATTAGGGGGAGACAGAATCCGACGCCGCCATTTTCGGAAGTAGCAATCGCGAAACAACCGACGACAACCATGAGCGCACAAGCGAAGACTGGTGATGCAACAGCGATCCGCACCGCCTCCAGTCTCCGGCCCCGCCTAGCGAATTTCAGGCAGACTCCGAGCGCGCAAGCCCATCCGAGCAAGATAATCAGGAAGTGCGGCAGATAGAGCATGGAGGTCAGGCTCAGTATCGTCGACGAGAGCATTGTAGTGGTACTTCTTGCGTACTCCTCGCTATGAGCCCCATACCCATAGCTGGTTAAATACTCGAAGACCAGTGTTCCGCTCGGAAGAAGCCACATGCCAGCCACGAGGAGCGAGGCAGTGATTGCGATTCCGGTATTGATGAGTCGTCGACCCCGACCGTCCCGGGCAAACACCACCTGTGCGAGCACGACCACTGCGATACCCGGAATGAAGGCGAGGGCCATTGTTCGAGATAGCGGCATCAGCCCGATGCATATACCCAGCACTATTGCCCACCGCCAACTCGTCATTTGCTTCGTACGCATGAGCGCATATGCCGTAGCCACTGTGGCAGCGGTTGCAGGAATGGCAAAGTAGTACAACCGCGTCATCTGAATGAACCCCGGTGATGTTGCAAGCAGAATTAAGGAGATCCAAATCAAGGGTTTGGATCCAAATTGCTTGGCAATGACAGCGGTAAGCCCCAGGCTCAAGGCAGCAAGAAGAACGACAACGGCCATCGCAGAGGCAAACGTCGGTCCAAATGCCAGAAAGAGTATTGATGAAAGGGCAGAAGTGAGCGGCGCCTGGACCCCAGGTGCCAAGACTGTGTCGAACCAACCGGACGGACCGGAACGCACACCACCGAAATAATTGTTTAGCGCCATCGCAAAATAGCCATCTTCATCGATGTTGTGCGGCTGACCAGCCCGATTCTCGAGTAGCCACGCTAAGTTGGCGGCAACCCAAATCGTAATGAAAAGGACGACGGCAATTCCGCTTATATGCCTGCGAGCCTGTTTGACAAAGCCAGTTTCGCCCCGGTCTAGTAAGCCCCGGCGCGCCACGACTCGACCGCCATTCATCCCAAAGAGCAATTTCTTCATTATGAAGTCAATTCTACTAGGTTGTCGTTCCCCCCCTGGCAGCAAGTTAGGCTGGCCGAATGCCAAACAAAAAGGTTGGTCCCATATGAGCACTGCTCAGGTTTTGTCCAATATCGACGCACGAGCTCTTCGTGTCCTGGTTATTATTCCTACCTACAATGAAGTGCAGAACCTCGCCGAGATAGTGGTTCGCACATTCACCCACAGCCCGCATGCACACGTCCTAATAGTCGACGATGGCAGTCCAGACGGGACCGGTGGACTCGCCCATCAGATGGCAACCGAAGATCCACGGGTGCATTTGATTGCACGGACTGGAAAACTGGGACTCGGCTCGGCATATCTCGCCGGTTTTCAGTGGGGATTAGCGCGCAACTATGAAGTTCTCGTGCAAATGGACGCCGACGGCTCGCATCCTCCCGAAGCACTGCCCGGAATGATATCGACGCTCACCTCTGCATCGGGTGACGGGGTTGATCCAGGGCTCGTAATTGGGTCTAGATGGGTTCGAGGTGGCGCTGTCGAAAATTGGCCACCTTCACGCCAGCTCTTGAGCCGTGGTGGCAACGTTTACGCGCGTATAGCCCTCGGCATCCGCATCAAGGACGCCACGGCAGGCTATCGCGCGTACCGAGCTGAAGTCCTCCAAGCCATCGACTTCGACACCGTGAATTCCCACGGTTACTGTTTTCAGGTCGACCTCACTCTTCGCACACTGGGGTCCGGCACCAGCATCATTGAAGTTCCAATCACGTTCAGAGAGCGTGAACGCGGCGAGTCCAAAATGAGCCGAAATATTGTGCTCGAAGCGATGATAAAGGTAACAATCTGGGGTGCTGCACGACGCGCTGGTCAGATGCGCGACTTCCTGCGCAAAACCCCGCGTGGTTCGCCTTTAGAGCAGGATAAAAGGAAATCATCTGGCATCCGCTTGCCCTTCTGAGGCGCTCTCTGCGGTCGCGTCTCTCCATGCCCAGATGTTGCACTGGAGATCCATACCGATGGCCGACGGCACCGTTCTAAAGGGACGCACCGCAGCGACGGGCGTAGTTAGATGCACTCGGAACCCTTGGCGACGTAATAGTGATAACAAATCTGGCAGGCTCTGAGCCTGACCCACGAATGAGTGGTATTCCACAAATACTCTCTCGACTTGCCAAAGGTGCGTTTCCGCGTCTAGAAGGACCTCCGTTTCAGCACCCTCAATATCCAACTTCAGCAGGTCAACATGCCCGAGCCGATCAATAGCTTCTCCCAGGTCATCCGTGCGGACCGTCAGCGTGTCGTCGGAGTGAACCGCGCTTAATTCCAGTCTTCCCCCGTCGCTTCCTTGCACGACGAACTTTGAGCCTAATTTGCTTGTACTCAGCGCTGAACAGTGGAGTTCCGGGCTTGAGTAATGCCTGAGATTGTGACGCAGAGCATCAAAAATCTTCGGATCTGGTTCAAAAGCAATTACTTTCGCCTTGGGCCAGCGTGCCAGCCACCATAGACAGGCAACCCCAATATTTGCTCCACCATCAATAATTGTTGGTCGATCGCCCTCGAAGTCAAAATCATAGATTTCCAGCACCACGATTTCCCGATACTGAGATACAAATGACGGACCATCCATGAGTTGGATAGACGCCCCCATTAAGTCTGTTTCTGCGGAGACTAAAATCGGAGATTCCCAGAGACGATCAAGTTCTACTTCGTAGTCAGTTTCAGCCATCGTGTGTCCTCGTGAAGAGATTATTGTTTGACGTCGGCTTTCACGAGCAAGCAGAAAGCCGTTCTGCTCCATTTTCAGTCTTCTTTTAGCCTACGTGGTTGGCAAGTGAATCTGGGCCCCCCCAGTCAATTAGCAGAAGTCCCCGAACAATTTTCAGTGCCTTTAGTGGAAGTTTCGGGCTTATACACGATCCAATCGCCCGACCGGATGCTCGCCTACATGATCCGAGACACCCCCTGCAGGGCGATCCAAGAAAGGCTCAGTTTGTTGTTCGTGGGCACGTCGCGGGACCTTGCCCGGTTCGTGAGTGTGCACCTGGTAGCGATCGGCATCAATGCCGCGGCGCTTCTTCTGCTCGTAGAGGTAGAGGTGGCAACGGTGCCGCCGCTGCTCGCGCCGCTGATCATTCTCATGGTCACTACGCTGCTGAGCTTCTTCGGGCACAAGAAGTTCTCGTTTCGCCGCAGCAGTGAGTGAGCGGACTGGGGTGCGTGGCGGCCTCCGGTTTCTCGCGCTGCGGGTCGAGGCTGGTGGGGTCTCAATCGCTCGTTCCTCACGCCTCGACCAGCGGGTTTGGGCTGGCGGCCTGAGGGCTACGGGGCCGGGGTCGCCGTAGGGGCTGGAGCCAGCGCAGAGGCTATCATGGCCTGGATGGCGGCGTAGTCGGGGTTCTCGGGGTCGATACCGTTTTCGGGGATCAGGGGCACCGACACGACCGGCAGTTCCTTCGTCTTCGCTGCCAGGTTCACGAAGTAGCCGAGCATTCCCTGCGGCACGTCGGTCTTCACGACGCGGGTGCCGGCGGCGGCCACTCCCTGAAACTTGGTGAGCACGTTGGCGGGGCTGGCCTGCGCGAGGAGGGCTTCCTGCATCTGGGTCTGGCGTTGCATGCGGTCGTAGTCACTCGTGCCGTGACGGGAGCGGGCGTACCAGAGGGCGTGGTAGCCGTCCATGTGTTGCATGCCCGGCTCGAACCAGAACAACACCGTGGTGAAACTCTCGTCGGTGTGCACGGGAACGCGGTTCTTCACGTCGATGTCGACGCCGCCGAGGGCGTCGATGAGGTCAGAGAAACCCTGCATGTCGATCAGCACGTAGTACTGAATGGTGAGCCCGGTGATGCCCTGCGCCGCCTCCAGCGTCGCCTGAATGCCCGGGGAACTTCCCTCGGCCACGGCATTCGGGTAGTACTCGGGGCGTTTGAGCTCGGCTTCGGTAAAAATCGAGTTGAGCATGCACGCCGAGACGTCGCATCCGTCGATCGATCCGTATCCCTCGGGGTACAGCGCGCCGAGCGAGGAACCGGCCGAGAACGGCACGTCCTCGAGGTTGCGCGGCAGGCTGATGGTCGTGGCCTGGCCGGTCGTGGCGTCGATGCTGACGACGGAAAGACTGTCGGGGCGCAGCCCGTCCCGGTCAGCGCCGGCGTCCCCGCCGAGCAGCAGGATGTTGTAGCGGCCATTGACCGGCGGTTCACTCGGACCGGCGACGAAGACGGAGGAGAGGAATCCGCTCGCCGAGGTCGCGACAAAGGCGCCATAGCCAGCCGTGCCGCAGACGACGACCATGAGGGCCGCGGAGAAGGCGGCGATCAGCGGGCGGGCGCCGGGCGCGGCTTTCAGCAGGTTGATCAGGCTGAGGGTGTTGACGGTGAGCACGAGCCAGGTGAGCGCGTAGAACGCGAGCACTGCGGCGGCGACCCAAAGGCCGATCGTGCTCGTGAACACCGTGAGCACGGCCTCGGGCCAGAACAGGTAGACAGCCCCGGCGACGATTGCCGAGGCCACCAGGATGAGCGTGGCGCCGAGGCCGAACCGGCCGAGTCGTCGATTGCCGGCGAGTACCTGCGCCGAACCGGGGAGCACGAAATTGAGTACGACCAACCACCACGCACGCGTCGTCATGATGCGCGTGGAGCCGGAATTCGGGTGCCGGATCGGGTCAGTCACACTGCTCATAATCGCTCTTGGAGGTCCCGGTTCTTCTGCTCGACCAGGTCGGCGAGTGCGACGGAATAGTCTTCGAGCTTCACGCGCAGCGCGTCATCGCTCGTGGCGAGAATCTTGATCGCGATGAGCGCGGCGTTCTTGGCCCCTCCGATCGACACGGTCGCGACCGGCACGCCGGCCGGCATCTGCACGATCGACAGCAGCGAGTCGAGGCCGTCGAGCAGGCCGAGCGGAACAGGAACCCCGACCACGGGCAGCGTGGTCATGGCAGCGAGCATACCGGGCAGGTGCGCGGCTCCCCCGGCTCCGGCGATGATCACCTTGAGTCCACGGGCCTGCGCGTTGCGGCCATAGTCGAGCATCTTCTCGGGGGTGCGGTGCGCAGAGACGACCTGCACCTCGTGCGCCACCCCGAAGTCCTTGAGGGTCTGCGCGGCGGCACTCATGACGGTGAAGTCGGAGTCGCTGCCCATGACCAGGCCGACGAGCGGCGCGCTGGATGTCTCGGTGTTGTTTGGCACGCAGATGATCCTATGGCTCAGTCCTGAAAGATTTGTGCAGTGGCGCGCGCCTGGTAGGCGACTTCGTCGAGATCGTCGCCGCCGGCGGTGACGTGCCCCACCTTGCGGCCGGGCCGTGAGGCCTTGCCGTAGTTGTGCACTTTCACCAGCGAATGCTGCGCGAGCGCCGTCCCATACCGGTCGCCCAGCGAGCCTGAGGCTGGTCCGCCGAAGATGTTCACCATGACCGTCCACGGGTCCCTGGCACCGGTCGCACCGAGCGGCAGGTCAAGCACCGCCCGGAGGTGCTGCTCGAACTGGCTGGTCGTGGACCCGTCGATGGTCCAGTGACCGCTGTTGTGCGGGCGCATCGCCAGCTCGTTGATGAGGAGGCGCTCATCCGTGGTCTGGAACAGCTCGACGGCGAGCACCCCGGTGACGCCGATACCCTCGGCCACGGCCATCGCGATGTCGGTGGCGACATCGGCGAGACGCCCCATGGAGTGGGGGGCCGGCGCGATCACCTCGGCGCAGACGCCGCCCTTCTGCACGGTCTCCACGACCGGCCAGACGGCAATCTCGCCGCTCGGACGACGGGCAACCACCTGGGCGAGCTCGCGGCTGAAGTGCACCAGCTCTTCGACCAACAGCGCGCCGCCGTTGCCATCTTCAACGAGCGCCTGAAACCAGTCGTCGACGTCGTGGGCGTGACTGACCACGCGCACACCCTTACCGTCGTAGCCGCCACGGGCGGTCTTCACGACCGCCTGGCCGCCGTGGTTTTTCAAGAAGTCGGCCAAGCCGGTGACATCGGTGATGCGCGCCCAATCGGGCACGGGCAAGCCAAGTTCGGCGAGCTTTTCGCGCATGAGCAGCTTGTCTTGCGCGTAGAGCAGGGCGTCGGGGCCGGGGTGAACTTTCACGCCTGCGCGCACGAGCTCGCGCAGAATCTCCTGTGGTACGTGTTCGTGGTCGAACGTGATCACGTCGACGGTTTTCGCGAAGGCGAGAACGGTGGGCAGGTCGCGGTAGTCGCCGACGGCGACAGCCGCGAGCTCGGCGGACATACCGTCGGCTTCGGCAAGAACCAACAGATCAATGCCGAGGTTCACGGCCGCTGGAATCATCATGCGGGCCAGCTGTCCTGCGCCAATCACACCGACAATCAAAGCCATCTGTTCACCATTTTCTATGCCAGGGTTCAGCTAAACGCGCGTGGATACGCAGCCCGGGGGTTGTGAACCGCCGTAGACTGCGAGACTTCAGTGCTTTTCTACTTTACCGAACGTCGGACGGACGCATGTCGATCACCCTGAAGCAGCGCCTGCTCAGCTTTCTGAGTCAGGGCCTCAAGTTCGGCGCCGTCGGCGCGCTGGGCTTCGTGGTGGACCTCACCGTCTTCAACCTGCTGCGCACGACCGTGCTGGACTCCACCGAGGTACACGCCGGCCCCATCTACGCCAAGATCATCTCGACCGTGCTGGCTATTCTGGTGAACTGGCTCGGCAACCGGCACTGGACCTTCAGGAAGAATCGCCAAAACCATACGGCACGCGAGGGCCTGGAGTTTCTCGCGGTGAGCCTGGTCGGTATGGGCATCGGCATCGGATGCCTCTGGTTCAGCCACTATGTGCTCGGCTACACCAGCGTTCTCGCCGACAATATCGCCGGCAACGTGGTGGGTCTTTTTCTGGGCTCGGTGTTTCGCTTCACGCTGTACCGCTACTGGGTGTTTGCGCCGAGTCGCAGCGGCGCGTCGGCATCCGCTGCCCATGCGGACACTCGCAGTGGCGCGATTGCGCTAGCGGCGGCCCCAGAACGCTGACTCGTCGGCGTGCGCCGACTGCTCCTGCCGGCGGGAACCCATGACGGTCACCGACTGCTCCATCAGGTCGTGCAGCACGCTCTGCACCAGGTCGACGTTGGGAATGTCTTTCAAGATGAGCGGATGCTCCAGCCCCGAATTGATCAGCACCGTGCCCGAGTGGAACCCGGCCTGCAGCCAGTTCTGCCGCACGCTCACGTCGTAGCCGCGGCTGTGCAGCAGTTCTTGCCGGGTGCGCACGAAGAATCCGTGGCGAAAGATGATGCGCCGGGTGGTGATCGTGTAGCGCTTGGTCAGCCAGGCGGCGAGCGGCAGCAGCCAGCCCAGCACGGCCAACACGATGGCGCCCGGCAGCAGGGCCGCGTTCTGCCAGGGTTCGGGCAGGTTGCCGGCGAAGTAACCGGTGGCGCCGGCCAGGGCGAAGAGCAGCAGGGTGGGCCAGAGCAGCACCCGGGCGTGCGGGCGTAAGCGGGCGACGACCTCCTCCGGCCGACTCTCCCGGGCGTAGCCGGAGGGTTCGGTCTCGTTGGTCTCTGTCTTCTTCGGTTTCATTACTTCTATTAATACCTCAGGTGGGTGACATCGCCGGCGGCGACAGACCGTTCTTCGCCATCGGCCTGGTTGACGACTCTGAGCCGTCCCTCGGCGTCGATGCCGGTGGCGGTGCCGACCAGGTCGACTCCGCCGGGCAGTTCCACCCGCACGACGCTGCCGAGGGTGCCACAGAGTCTCGACACTTCCGCGTGGAGACCGCTCTTCTGTGCGTCACCGTCGGCTTCGACGAAGGCCCGATACAGGGTGACAAGCTCGTGCAGGTAGGCGGCGAGTACTGCGTCCGGGTCGGGCGCGGTGCGGGTGACTAGCAGGAGCGAGGTCGAGGTGAGGGTGGGCAGGTTGTGTTCATCGAGCGAGAGGTTGAGGCCGGCGCCGATGACGATGCCCTTGCCGTCGGGCAGGAGTTCGCACAGGATGCCGCACACCTTGTAGCCGTCGATGAGCACGTCGTTGGGCCACTTCAGGGTCGTGTCGTGGCGGGGATCCTCGGCCTCTTTAAGATTTACGTCGTGCACCGGCGGCGTGCTGGCCTCAACGATGGTGCGCACGGCCCGGGTCATGGCGGCGCCGGCCAGGAGGGAGAACCAGCCGAGGCTGTGCGGCGGTAACTCCGGGCGAATGAGTACGGAGATGGCCAGGGCTTTGCCGGTCGGGGCCAGCCAGACACGACCGAGCCGGCCACGCCCCTGAGTCTGGTTGTCGGTGACGACCACCGAGAGGTCGGGCCAGGCTGCGGCATCCGCCTCAGATAAACCAATAGCACTGGCGAGATCTTTGAGCACATCGTTGGTGGAGGAGGCCTCGGCACGGTATTCGAACCGGCTCACCTCGTTGCGGCTGAGCGAAAAATCCATCGTGCCTACCCTCTCGTGTGCATAACTCCTGCAATTCTCTCGAATCCGGCCTCAAAACACCTATTTCGGGCAGTTTCTGAAGAAATTGCAGGAGTTATGCACGGGGAAGTCCGGTTTCTGCAGTCCGAGAGGGACCCGATGGAGGGGGAAAGAACCAGTGTTGCGGGGCAAAGTTGTAGAACATCGTCAACGAGGAGCGGTCGGGGGGTGCCGGTAGAGTGAAATGGTGACTGACAAGACGCCCGCCGCGGCACCCGACCTGTATACGACGGCGGGAAAACTCGCCGACCTCAAGCTGCGCTATCACGAGGCTGTGACCGCCAGCGGGGCCACCGCCATCGAGAAGCAGCACGCCAAGGGCAAGATGACCGCCCGCGAGCGCGTCGACCTGCTGCTCGACCAGGGTTCTTTCGTGGAGCTCGACGAGTTCGTGCGGCACCGCACCGTGGCCTTCGGCATGGAAAAGAAGCGTCCCTATGGCGACGCCGTCGTCACCGGCACCGGCACGATTCACGGCCGCCAGGTGGCCGTGTACTCCCAGGACTTCACGATCTTCGGCGGTTCGCTCGGCGAGGTCGCCGGCGAGAAGATCATCAAGGTGATGGACCTCGCCCTGAAGACCGGGGTGCCGATCATCGGTATTCTCGACTCCGGCGGAGCGCGCATTCAGGAGGGCGTTGTGGCCCTCGGCAAGTACGGAGAAATCTTTCGCCGCAACACGGCCGCCTCGGGCGTCATCCCGCAGATCTCGATCATCTGCGGCCCGGCCGCCGGCGGCGCGGTCTACTCTCCAGCGCTGACCGACTTCGTGATCATGGTCGACAAGACCAGCCAGATGTTCGTCACCGGCCCCGACGTGATCAAAACCGTCACCGGTGAAGACGTCGGGATGGAGGAGCTCGGCGGCGCCCTCACCCACAACAAGGTCTCCGGGGTATCGCACTACCTCGCGAGCGATGAGCCCGACGCGCTCGACTTTGCCCGCGCACTGCTGAGCTACCTGCCCGACAACAACCTGGCCGAGCTGCCGGTGTTCGACAACGAGGTGGAGCTTGAGACAACGGATGCTGACCGTCGGCTCAACACGATCATCCCCGACTCCCCCAACCAGCCCTACGACGTGAAAACGGTCATCGAGCACATCGTGGACCGCGGTGAGTTTCTCGAGACGCAGCCACTGTACGCCCCGAACATCGTCGTGGGCTTCGCCAGGGTCGAGGGCCGCTCGATCGGCATCGTCGCCAACCAACCCAACGCCATGGCGGGCACGCTGAACATCGAGGCCGGTGAGAAGGCCTCACGGTTTGTGCGGTTCTGCGATGCGTTCTCCATTCCCATCCTCACCCTGGTGGACGTGCCCGGCTTTCTACCGGGCACCGACCAGGAATGGACCGGCATCATCCGTCGCGGGGCGAAGCTGCTCTACGCCTACGCCGAAGCCACCGTGCCGCTGGTCACCGTCATTCTGCGCAAGGCCTACGGCGGCGCGTACATCGTGATGGGGTCCAAGCAGCTCGGTGCCGACACCAACCTGGCCTGGCCGACCGCGGAGATCGCCGTCATGGGCGGCCAGGGCGCCGTGAACATTCTCTACCGCGCTGAGATCAAGGCGGCCGAGCAGGCCGGCGAAGACGTCGCCGCTGTGCGCACCCGCCTGGCCAACGAGTACACCTACAATGTGGCGAGCCCTTTTCTCGCTGCGGAGCGCGGGGAGCTCGACGGCATCATCGAGCCCGCCGCCACCCGTGTGTCGGTCGTCAAGGCCCTGCGCGCCCTGCGTACCAAGCGGGCCACCCTGCCCGCCAAGAAGCACGGAAACATCCCCCTCTAATGCCCAAGCCCTCAGAGTTCGATCCCTCGGAGCTCATTTTCGTCACCGGACACGTCAGCGACGTCGAGGTGTCGGCGGTGAGCGCCATCATCCGTGGGCTGTTGCGGGAGGAATCCGACGAGCGTCGGGCGGCTCCCGTACAGCACCGGAGCGCTTGGCAGCAGGGCCAGCGCGCCATCCGCCAGCCGGTGCACCCCGGCGCCGGCCGCTGGCGCGGCTTCGCTGGCTGACCCCCGCCGACGCCCCACCTTCTTCATGGACGGGGCCAGTTTAGAAACTGGGCCCCGGTTCACAAGGTGGGCCCGGACGGAGTGGAACCAACCTCGTGTCTGTCCTCCTAAATGCCGACAGCGCGAATTTGAAGAATAGTGCATACTGGAATTGCTCGGTGGAACTCCTGGAGTTTCACCACCAATCATTCGCTGACTAGGGTAAGCGAGCGAATGTGTTGGGGGCGAGAACGGATGGCATTCGGGTTGTCGTCCTTTCTCGAATAAACGGTAGGGGACCAGCTTCGGCTGGTCCCCTTTCGCGTACCCAGGGTCCCGAACAGGGAGCAGGGTGATTAGGGCGTGATCTGACGAGGGATTTCCAGCCACAGGTTGACCTCATCGTCACCCGCAGAGTCCGGCCCGAGGGCACTCACCGCCGGGTCGGGGCTCGACAGCCCCACCACGGTCACCGCGACGGTCGCGCTGTCGGCCGCGGTACGCACAATGATCTTGTCGGCGCTCGTCTGCTCAAGGGCGAGGGCGAGGGTGCCCAGCACGTCATCGAGGGCCCCACCGCCCAGATCATCGATACCGCCCTCGTCGAGGAGCGTAACGCTGGCTCCGCGACGCCGGGCAGCCATGACCTGTTCCCGCACCGCGTGGTTGAGCAGGCGGCGGCCGCGGATCTCATCGCGAATGGCCGCTTCGAGAAACCGGCATTCCTGCTGTTCCTCTGCGGTCAGCTCACCGTCGGTCTCGCTGATGCGTCGCAACATCGGCATGGCAAGGCGCATGGTCTGAGTGAGACGCACCTGGCGCTCGTAGAGGTGAGCCTCCTGGGCTGCGTGCCATCCGCTCGCCTCGCGCTCGGCTCGGGCATACTGGCGGGCGTCCCGGCTGGCCTTGACCAGGGCACGGGAGAGCACCGCGGCTGCGACCACCCAGACCACGCTTCCGATGACGCCCAGTCCCCCGAGTTCGCCGACTCCGGCCCAGATCACACTGTGGATGACGAGCACGGCCACACCCAGCAGGGCCAGTTGGGGACGCTTGCGGGTGGCAGTGATGGTCATCAGCGTGCCGATGGCGGCGACGTACCAGGTGGCGTAGCCGAGATTACCCGAAGAGCCATCGAGCTGGCTGCCCACGATCAGTGGGAGTGCCGCGCTGACCGCGACGTTGAACAGCGCCAACGGCAACGACATGCGCATCGGGCTGCTCGGCCACAGACTCGCCGTTGTCGCCCCCACATACAGGCCCATGGCGACCAGGATCGGCACCGACGACGCCGGCTCTTGGATCGAATACAGCCCGAGAATCACGTGATAGCCCGAGAACAGAGCCGCTACGACGAGGGTGAGCGTGCGCGACACCCCGACAACGCTGGTCATCAGCGATCACCCGCCCGGTCGGCGTCGAGACTGGTGACGACATACTCGACCGAAGCGGGCGCCACTCGAAGCCCCGCATCACTGCCCCCATCCGTTTCGCTGTCGGCGGAGACCTCAACCCGCGGCCAGCTGATGACCACGGTCGTGCCCTGGCCGGGGCTTGAGTTCACCACGGCGACGCCACCCACGCTGGCGATCCGGTCGCGAATAGAGACTCGCACGCCGAGCCGGGCACTGGCCACGCTGGTCGGATCAAAGCCGCAGCCGGTGTCGCTGATCTCGATGCGGCATCCGCTTTGACCGTTGCCGCAGATCGTCAGGCTGCGCATTTGCGCTGCGCCGGCGTGCTGCACGCTGTTGACCATGGCTTGCACGCTCGCCGCGTACAGGGCCTCGGCGACGAACTCCGGAATGCTCAGGCCGTCGACCCCCCGCTCGGCGACGGTGAAAGCGCCGGTGTTCAAGGCGGCGCCACGAAGGCGGTCCACCAGACGGCTCACGTCGGTCGTCGCATCGTCGAGGGTTCGTTCGCCATTGGCCTCCTGCAAGCGGATGATGGCGCTGCGAGCCATAGCCGCGGCCAGCTCGGCTCCCTTGGCATTGCGCACACCGGCGGCCGAGAGCAGAGTCGCGAGAACGCTGTCGTGCACGATCGAGTCGACCTCGACGCGTTCCATCTCGGTCGCGTGGTGGCGCACCGCCACGGCGTATTTTGCCAGGGCATTGGACTGGGCGGTGTCGACCTTGTCGGTCGCGTCGCGGAGCACGTAGATGATGATGAGCACGACACCGCCGAGCAGCATGGCGTAGCAGGTGTCGAGGGCGGCGAGCAGGTTTTCGGCCGCACCGCCGGAGGGCAACACCCGCACGAGTCCAAAGACGACGGGCGTGACGACTGTGTAAATAATGGCCCAGAGCAGCGGAAACGCGATCGCCGCGCACGAGGTCGCGACGGTGCACAAGTACCAGAGCCACGGTTTGCTGTCGAGAACGGCCGTGGGGTCGCGCATGACGAGCGGCCAGACGATGAGGGCGATGATGTAGACGGCCGCGATAATGCCAGCCGTAGTGCGGATGCCGCGCCGAACCAGCGTTGCGGCCACGAACACCAGAATTGACAGGCCCAGGACGATCCCGATGGGCACGGCGGAACCGGGCTTGCGACTTTCCAGCTGTTCGAGCATAAGCGGCAGCGTCTGGAGAGCGAAGACCACCGCGACACCGGCCACCGAACGGGACAGGGCGATCTCGATCTGGGCGTGGCTGATCGGATTGCGCGGGTGCCGGGGCCGTCCGAACAGGTCGTCCTGGAAGTCGGCCGGATTGACCGCGCCGAACGCGGCCGTATCGGTTGACACCAGGGCGCCCGGGCGGGCGGCCCGTTTAGACACCGCGGTCACCGTCGGAGGCGTCGAGTCCTGGCAGGATTCCGTCTTCGACGGCGCGGCGCAGCAGGTCGACCTTCGTCGGCGCTGGGCGGCCGACCTCGACGTACTTGACCCGGATTCGGTCCAGGTATTCCCGCGCGGTGGAGTGCGCGATGCCGAGCTGCAGGGCAACCATCTTCAGTGGCAGGCCCGAGGCGTACAGGTGCAGAACGTCGCGTTCACGGCGACCGAGCTGAGCCTTGGCGAAGTCGCGGTCGGCGTCGATCGCGGTGGCCCACTCGAGGTTGTTGAGCACGTCGCCCCGAGCAACGGATGCCACGGCGGCCATGACCGTGGTGGTCGGCGAGGACTTGGGGATGACTCCGGCGGCGCCGGCGGCGAGTGCCTCACGCACCGAGGCAACCCGGTCGGCGATGCTGTGCACGAGCACGGCCGAGCCGGTGCTCGCGACGAGGTGCACATTGTCGGTCACGAGCGAACCGTCGCCGAGCGAGAGGTCGAGCACGATCACGTCGCACGCTCGTCCGGCGAGGCCATCCACAAGGGCCTGAGCGGTCGCGGCGGCGAACAGCACCTCGTAGCCGGAGTTTTCGCAGGCGGCCTGCAGGCCCAGTCGCACCGATTCGTGGTCGTCGACGATACCGACGCGAACGGACTGCTCGGGGGTGCTTGGGGTGGGATCAGGTAGTGCGTGACTCACGGTGTCGCTGTCCTTCTCGTTGGCTCGTCTTAAGGATAGCTATTTGCTGAGCAGTGCGACGGCCTCAACGTGATGGGTATTGGGGAACAGGTCGAAGGCTCGGAGGGTGCGCAGCTGGTATCCCTGCTTCTGGAACAGCGCAACGTCACGGGCCAGGGCCACCGGGTCGCAGGCCACGTAGACGATTTGCCGGGGGGCCAGGGCCACCAGCTGATCGACGACGGCGGTGCCGGCGCCGGCGCGCGGCGGGTCGAGCACGACGGTGGCGGCGGCGAGACGGGCGCGCTCCGCGGCATCCGCCTCGCGTAGCAGACGCTGCAGATAGCGGTCGACGCGGTCGGCCTCGGCGGTGGCGCCCGCCCATTCCTTGAGGTTGCGGGCGGCGAAGGCGACCGCTTCCGGGTCGCTTTCGACCGAGGTGATGCGGGTCGACGCGCCGAACTTGTCGCCGACGGCCGCGGCGAGCAGGCCGACACCGCCGTAGAGGTCGAGGTTGGAGGCGCGCGGGTCGAACTGATTGGGGTCGATGATGTTCTGCACCGCGTGGTATAGCGTGTCGGCGGCCATGGAGTGCACCTGCCAGAATCCGGACCGGTCGAGTTCAAACTCGCGGCCGTCGACAACCTCGTGAATCAGACCGTGCGGCACCCGCTTGGGCTTGCCGTTGGAATCCTTGGCCGAGACGAGCACCTGCACATCGCCCTTGCTCGGTGCGACCAGGTCAACCTTCGCGGCGTTGTGAAACAGGGTGTCGAGCGGGGCGCGCAGCTCGAGTTCGTGTTCGGCGAGCGGCAGATCGTCGACCGGGATCACGCGGTGGCTGCGGGCAGCGTACGGGCCGATGGTGCCGTCGGCGGCCACGTGCAGGCTCACCCGGGTGCGCCATCCGGTGCCGTCCATCGCGTCGCCGGGGCTGGCCTTGGCGCTGACCGCGACCGGTTCGACGACCACGTCGCTGTCGATCCCGGCCATGCGCGTCAGCGCGTCGGCGAGCACCTGGCGTTTGAGCTCGCGCTGAAATCCGAGCTCAATGTGCCCGAATTCGGCACCGCCCGCGCGGTCTTCGGGGGCGCGATCAACGGATGCTGCGCTCCAGATGTGCGGCTGGCGTTCCGGGGCGGCGTCGAGCACGGCGACCGTCTCAGCCCGCCAGAAGCTCTTGTGGTTGGCCTCGGTAAGGCGCGCGCGCACCCGTTCACCGGGCAGGGTGTCGCTGACGAAAATGACGCGACCCTCATGACGGGCGATGAAGATTCCGCCGTGCGCGACGTTGGTGATGTCAAGCTCGAGCTCGCTGCCGACCGTTTCGGAGGGGGGGCTGGCGGCGGCCTGGGGCTGGTGACTCGAATTGCTCATTCCTTGATGATCCCACACCCCCTTCCTCTCGTGCTCGATCGAGCCTGATTGAATGGAGTCACCGAAACTGCGAAGGACAAGCATGCGCCTCTATCTGGCCTCCACCTCTCCGGCCCGGCTGGCCCTGCTCCGGGCGGCCGGCATCGAACCGGTGCTGATCAACCCTGACGTCGACGAAGCACGAGTCGTCGCCGAGACCGAGGCTGCCGCCGGAGCCGCGCTCGCGCCGCGGGATCTCGTGCTGCTGCTGGCGCGGGCGAAAGCTGAGGCGGCGGCATCCGTTCTGCCAGCGGAGCCGTTGAACGGGCTGCTGCTGGGCGGCGATTCGGTGTTCGTGCTGGACGAGGTCATCTACGGCAAGCCGCATACCGCCGAAGCGGCGCGGGAACGCTGGGAGCGCCAGCGCGGGCGCACCGGAACGCTGTACTCGGGGCATTGGCTGATCGAGCTGACAGCCGGAGTGCCGAGCGACGCGGTCGGTGCGGTTGCGGTGGCCGAAGTGACCTTCGCCGACGATCTCGACGATGCCGAGCTCGACGCCTATATCGCGACCGGCGAACCGCTCTATGTGGCGGGAGCGTTCACGATCGACAGCCTCGGCGCTCCCTTTATTACGAGCATTGTCGGCGACCCGTCCACCGTGGTGGGGCTGTCACTGCCGACGCTTCGACGGCTGGTGCGCGGCCTCGGGCACGAGTGGCCGACGCTGTGGAATCGCCCCGGAGCGCTGTCATTGTAGGCATCCGCAAGAATCTGGCCGGTCTTTTTGTGGGAGAGAACCAAAATGGATGCGGTGCGGCCCAATAGGCTAAGTGATTGTGTCACTCATAACGAAGGTCCTCATCGCCAACCGAGGCGAGATCGCCGTTCGGGTCATCCGTGCCGCGAAGGACAGTGGAATTCTCTCTGTTGCCGTCTACGCCGACCAGGATCGCGATTCCCTGCACGCCCGTCTCGCCGACGAGGCGTACGGTCTCGACGGCACCAGCGGTGCTGAAACTTACCTGGTCATCGACAAGATTCTGTCGATCGCCCGCCGGAGCGGCGCTGACGCCGTGCACCCCGGCTACGGCTTTCTGGCCGAGAACGCTGACTTCGCCCGCGCCGTGATCGGCGCCGGACTGATCTGGATCGGGCCGTCGCCCGAGGCGATCGAGCAGCTCGGCGACAAGGTTTCCGCCCGCAAGATCGCCGAAAAGGTCAACGCGCCGATGGCGCCCGGCACCCTGAACCCCTGCACCGACGCCGCCGAGGTACTCGCCTTCGTCGACGTGCACGGTCTGCCCGTTGCGATCAAGGCCGCCTTCGGTGGCGGCGGCCGCGGCCTCAAGGTCGCCCGCACCCGCGAGGAGGTCGCCGAGATGTTCGACTCCGCCACCCGCGAGGCCATCACGGCTTTCGGTCGAGGCGAATGCTTCGTCGAGAAGTACCTCGACTCCCCCCGCCACGTCGAAACGCAGTGCCTGGCCGACCAGTACGGCAACGTCGTCGTCGTGTCGACCCGCGACTGCTCGCTGCAGCGCCGCCATCAGAAGCTCGTCGAAGAGGCGCCGGCGCCCTTCCTCACCGAGGCACAGACGACCGAGATGTATCGTGCGTCCAAGGCCATCCTCAAAGAGGTCGGCTACCTCGGCGCTGGCACCTGCGAGTTTCTCATCGGCCAGGACGGCACCGTCTCGTTCCTCGAGGTCAACACCCGCCTGCAGGTCGAACACACCGTCTCCGAAGAGGTCACCGGCATCGACCTCGTGCGCGAACAGTTCCGCCTCGCTGAGGGCGGCGAGCTTACCTATGGCGACCCCGTCGCATCCGCTCACTCGTTTGAATTCCGTATTAACGGAGAGGATGCCGGCCGCGGCTTTCTGCCCGCGCCCGGCCCGATTCACGTGTTCAAGCCGTCCGGCGGCCCCGGCGTGCGCGTCGACACCGGCGTGCAGTCCGGCGATGTGATCAGCGGATCCTTCGATTCCCTGATCGCCAAGCTCATCGTCACCGGCGCGACCCGCGAAGAAGCCCTGGAGCGTTCGCGCCGCGCCCTCGACGAGTTCGAGGTTGCCGGCCTGCCGACCGTGCTGCCCTTTCACCGCAAGGTCGTGCGCGACCCGGCCTTCGCTCCGACCGACGGCAAGCCGTTCAGCGTCTTCACCCGCTGGATCGAGACCGAGTTCGACAACGACATCGAACCGTGGACCGGCAGCATGGAAGACGCCGTCGGACCGCAGAAACGCCACAGCATCGTCGTCGAGGTGGACGGACGCCGCATCGAGGTGACCCTGCCGACGCGTCTGCTGCCCGGCGGCGCAAGCGCGCGCTCGGTGGGCCCGGCCCCCAAGCGTCGCGGCGGTCTGCACACCGTCGATACCGCCACCGGAGACGCCATCAAGGCACCGATGCAGGCGACCATCGTCAAGCTACTGGTCGCCGAGGGCGACATTGTCGTCAAGGGCGACCTGCTGCTCGTGCTCGAAGCGATGAAAATGGAGCAGCCGCTCGTCGCCCACCGCGACGGCACCGTGGGTAACCTGGCCGCCGTCGTCGGCACGACGGTCTCCTCCGGTTCCGTTCTGCTGACGGTCTCCGACGCCGCGTAGCCCGCTCGACACCCGTCGATTGGCTGGCAGCACACCAGGCTTGCGCACGATTTTGCCGGCGGGGTTGGGGACAAGGCAACCGCTCCTCAGCTTCAACAATGCCGGTTTTCAGGAAGGCTCCGAGCGCACCATTCGGAGCCTTCCCACGCACCCGCGATGTCTGAGCGAGGAGCGGATGACCCGGTTTCCGCGGCCTACCGCCGAACCCCAACCCCGTCCACACAAGCAGGGGCAGGGCGTCGCGAACGCGGGCTACCCCGAGAACTGCGCGGGGATTTAGGGGCTAACGGACGACGTGCATGGCGCGCGCGGCATCCGTTATGGAACCGGTGAGCGAGGGGTAGACCGGGAACGTGCGAGCGACCTCGTCGACCGTGAGCCGGTGCTCGACCGCGAGAGCCAGCGGGAAGATGAGCTCGCTCGCCTTGGGGGCGACGATAACGCCACCGATGACGGTTCCGCTGCCGGTGCGGGCGAAGATCTTGACGAAACCGTCCTTGATTCCCATCATTTTGGCCCTCGGGTTCACGGCAAGCGGCAACTTGTAAATATCGCCCTGGGCGAGTCCGTCTTCGATCTGCTTCTGGGTGTAGCCGACCGTCGCGATTTCAGGCTGCGTGAAGATGTTCGCGGCGACGTTGCGAATCTCGATCGGGTTGACGGTGTCGCCCATGGCGTGGAACACCGCGGTGCGGCCCATCATCGAGGCAACGGATGCCAGCGGGAGCTCGGTCGTACAGTCCCCGGCCGCGTAGATGTTCGGAATGGAGGTGCGGGCGACCCGGTTGGTCTGGATGTGCCCGGACTCGGTGATCTGCACGCCGGCCTGCTCGAGGCCGATATTCGCGGTGTTCGGAATCGACCCGACGGCGATGAGGCAGTGGCTGCCTTCGACCGTGCGTCCGTCTTCGAGGGTAGCGACGACACCGGTCTTGGTGCGTTCCACCGAGGAAGCACGCGACTTGGAGAGCACGGTCATACCATTGCGCTTGAACACGTTCTCAATCACGTTGGCGGCGTCGGCGTCTTCCCCGGGCAGCACCTGGTCGCGGCTGGAGATGAGGGTGACCTTCGCGCCGAGGGCACGGTAGGCGGAGGCGAACTCGGCGCCGGTAACGCCGGAGCCGACGACGATGAGGTGTTCGGGGATCGCCTTGAGGTTGTAGAGCTGGGTCCAGGTGAGAATGTGCTCGCCGTCGGGAAGTGCGGAGGACAGCACGCGCGGGCTGGCCCCGACGGAGACGACGAGGGTGTCGGCGTCGATGCGGTCGAAGTCGGTCGCGGTCGAGTCGCCGGAGGTGGCGACGATAATACCGGTGGTGCCGTCGAGCCGTCCGTGGCCCTGCACGTAGCGCACACCAGCGCGAATGAGCGTGGCCTTCATATCTTCGGACTGCTGGCGCGCCAGCGCGAGGAGGCGCTTGTTCACTGCGGCCAGGTTGATGGCGACTTCGGGGCGCGTGGGCTTGCCGGTTTCGCCGCGCACGAAGAACTGCACACCGAGGTCGGTAGCTTCTCCGATGGAGTTGGACGCCTCGGCGGTGGCGATGAGGGATTTGGAGGGGACGACATCCGTTATCACGGCGGAGCCGCCGACACCGACGCTTTCGATGAGGGTGACGTCGGCACCCTGCTGTGCTCCGGCGATGGCCGCTTCGTATCCGCCGGGCCCTCCACCTAATACTGCGATGCGTTGCTTGCGTTCGAACTCATAGGCCATGTAGTCCATTCTCGTGGCCCGCGCACCCCCCGCCAAACCGTGGGTATGTTCGCGGCGCGCGGATCGTCCGCCAAATCGGCCCAATTCGAGCCGTATTGTCGCCAGAGTGCCGGTTCGGCGCGCCGATGGGGAGAATTCGCGCAAAATCTCCGCCTGGTTGGCGGGGGTTCTAGAGTAGTGAAATGTTTACGAACGAGATCAACCCGTTAGACCTGCCCGAAACTGACCCGTTTGAGGCAGCTCGGTCGGCCGCAGCGGAGATCGCCGGCATCACGGGAGTGCCCCGGCACGACATCGCCCTGACGCTCGGCAGCGGCTGGGCCAAGGCGGCCGACCTCATCGGCGAGACCACGCACACCGTGGCCGCCGCCGACATCACCGGGTTCAGCGCCCCCGCGCTGGCCGGCCACGCCGGCACCCTGCGCTCGATTCTGCTGCCCGGCGGCAAGCGCGCGCTCGTGATCGGCGCCCGCACGCACTACTACGAGGGTCACGGCGTGCGCCGGGTCGTGCACAGTGTGCGCACGGCAGCGGCCGCCGGAGCGACGACGATGATCCTGACCAACGGGGCCGGCGGCATCCGTGAATCGTGGAAGCCGGGAACTCCGGTGTTGATCAGCGACCACATCAACCTGACCTTCGATTCGCCGATCGAGGGCGCGAACTTCGTTGACCTGACCGATTTGTACTCGAAGCGGCTGCGCAATGTCGCGCGCGGCATCGACCCTTCCCTCGATGAGGGCGTGTACTGCCAGTTTCGCGGGCCGCACTACGAGACGCCCGCCGAGGTACAGATGGCCAAGGCGATCGGCGGCCACATCGTGGGAATGTCGACCGCGCTTGAGGCCATCGCTGCTCGGCAGGCCGGCATGGAGGTGCTGGGTCTTTCACTCATTACCAACCTCGCCGCCGGCATTCAGTCGACCCCGCTCAGTCATGGCGAGGTTATCGAGGCCGGTGCTCTGGCCGAACCTGTGATCAGTGCGCTCCTCGCGCGGATCGTGGCAGCGCTGTGAGCGGCCCGGATCGCGACAACGTCGAGCAGCCGGTCGAACGTAGTGGCGGTCGTCACTCCGGCCCGCCAGCGGATGCGACTGTCGAAGTCACCCCGCCAGGCACGCCGGCTTCCCCGCACGTCACCGACGCCGACCCGGCCGACGAGACCGCGACTCCCACCCGCGCCCTCCCGATCGTGCAGGACAGCGACGACGCCGGCTCAGAACCGACCGTCGCCATTCAGACCATTGTGCCGGACAACGACGATGACACCGTGCAAGCGACGGTTGCCATTCAGACCATCACGACCGACGATGGCGCTGAGATCGACGACCTAGCGACCGCGCCGGTGACCCACGAGACCCCGGAGACCCCGACCGACCGCACCGCGACGCTGTTACAGGCCGCGCGGGCCTGGCTGAACCAGGACCCAGATCCGGAGACGCAGGCACAGTTGCGCGCTCTCATCAATGCCGTCGGCGACGGCGACACCGCAGCGCTGTCCAATCTGCATTCCCGGTTCGATACCCGGCTCGCCTTCGGCACGGCCGGGCTGCGCGGTGAGATTTCCGCCGGACCGAACCGCATGAACCGCGTGCTCGTCTCGCAGGCCGCCGCTGGCCTGGCCACTTACCTGCTGCGACACGCTGCGCCCGGGGTGACCCCGTCAGTCGTCATCGGCTACGACGGACGCAAGAACTCACACGTTTTCGCGACCGACACTGCGGCGCTGATGGCGGGCGCGGGGGTGCGCGCCATCCTCTTGCCGCGTCTGCTGCCCACGCCCGTGCTCGCCTTCGCCGTGCGGCATCTCGACGCAAGCTGCGGCGTGATGGTAACGGCCTCGCACAACCCGCCGAACGACAACGGTTACAAGGTGTACCTGGGCGGCGTGAACAATGGCGCTCAGATCGTCTCCCCCGACGACAAGGCCATCTCGGACGAGATTCTGCGCGTCGCCGCCGACGAGCACGTGCCGCACCTGCCGCGCGCCAGCTACGAGACCGCCGAAGAAACCGTTGTCCAGGCCTACATCGCCGAAACGGCCAGCATCGCCCACACACCGCGGGCGCAGGTGAATGCGGTGTACACCGCCATGCACGGCGTCGGCTGGGACACCACCCGCCGCGTGCTCGAAAAATCCGGTTTTGATCTGCCGACCCTGGTTGACGCGCAGATCGCGCCCGACGCGGCCTTTCCCACCGTCGCCTTTCCGAACCCTGAAGAGCCCGGCGCGATGGACCTCGCCTACGAGACTGCGCGTGAGGTGAGCGCCGAGCTCATTATTGCCAACGATCCCGACGCCGACCGGCTTGCCGTCGCCATTCCCGACCTCTCAAGCGCGAGCGGTTATCGCCGGCTCAGCGGCAACGAGGTCGGAGCGATTCTGGGCTGGCGCGCCGCGGCCCTGGCTACTGCAGACGCCTCAAACCCGGGCGCGCTCGCCTGCTCAATCGTGTCATCGCCCGCCCTGCACGCGGTAGCGGATGCCTACGGCCTGCGATTCGTCGAAACCCTCACCGGGTTCAAATGGGTGTCGCGGGTGCCGGGCCTGGTCTACGGTTTCGAAGAGGCGCTCGGCTACCTGGTCAACCCGGACAGCGTGCGCGACAAGGACGGCATCTCGGCAGCGGTCGCCCTGCTCTCGCTGGTCAGCGACCTCAAGTCGGAAGGGACGACCCTCGCCGGCTACCTTGACCGGTTCAGTGAGAAGTTCGGACACTACGCCTCGGGGCAGATCTCGGTGCGGGTCTCCGAAGTCTCCACGATCGCCCTGGTCATGACGCGCCTACGGGAATCCCCGCCGACCCATGTCGGGCGCATTCGCGTCGACGAGATCGACGACTTTCGGTGGGGGCTGGGTGACCTGCCGCCGAGTGACGTGTTGCGCATCCGTTTGACCGACGGATCGCGCGTCATGGTGCGCCCGAGCGGTACCGAACCCAAGCTCAAGGTGTATATCGACACCCGAAGCACGGTCGGCACCCTGGTCGAGCGCCGTGCCGCGGCGCAGGCCGCCCTCGACGAGCTCGACCGCGGAATGCGCGCGCTGATCGAGTAGGTTCTGGCCTGCGGTTCGTCGTGAGGTGCTTGCGATTCACACCGCGGCATTTGTTGCGGACCTGATCGAGTCGGTGGCGGCGTCCGCTCGCCGGGCCCACCCTAGGGCCCTGGGCCCGTGATTTATCATGGGCCCACCGACCGGGCCCGGGCCCGGTCGGTGTTCGGGAGCTAGCCGAGCAGGGAGACCGCCCGGGCGATGACGAGGGCCAGCAGCACGAAGCCGCCGAACGACTCGATCCCCATGAGCGCTTTAGCCCGGAGCGAGAGCGGCATCGTGTCGGTCGGGCTGAACGCCATGGAGTTCGACAACGAGAAGTAGACATAGTCGAAGAACGAAGCGACCCAACCGGTACGCTGCGACGACCTGGCGGCGACCTCCTCGATAGCGTCGTGGTCTTCGTCCTGGGGAAAGCGAAAATCAGCCGGCGGAAAGTCGGCCCGGTCGGTATGACGCCTCGAGACCGGGCCGCCGCGGTCGAGTTCCCAGTAGACCAGCGCGAAGGCGATGACGTTGGTGACCCACACCTGCAGGGCAGCGAGCAGCAGTGTCGGCCCGTCATCCTTACCGCCCGACGTGAGCTGGATCACGAGTTGCACGAGGGCGACTTCGTTGGCCGCGACCAGCAATACCGCCTGGCCGGTGGCGAGGTACTTCGACCAGCGGGTTTCGCGATGCAGCCGGTGGGGGTTGAGGGCGAGGAGCGGAATCAGCATGGCGAGCCCGATCGCGACGACCGTGTAACGCAGCCCGGGCAGGAACGTACTCGGCAAGGTGGCATACAGCGTGAGAGCTACCAGCAACCCCAGTACGGCCGGCCAGCGGTGTTCGGCCCGTGCACCCTGCTTCACGCTGTCGCTCATGCGCTGAGCCTAGGCCCGTCGCGGGCGCTCGCGCCACTGCTCGAGGCGTCGCCGTCCAGGCCGTCGGTGTGCTGCCCGGCGTGCCGCTCGGTGTGTTCGCCGCCGGGCCCACCTTACGGTCCTGGGCCCATGATCTATCATGGGCCCACTTTCCGGGCCCGGGCCCGGAAAGAAACGCGGCCCGGAACGCGGCGGGGCTAGGAGCCCAGCGCGATGTCGAGCTTGGCGACGAGTTCGTCGACGTCGAAGTAGTTGTTGATGACGATCACATCGGCGTTGGTTTTGCCGATCGCGTCGACAAGCTCCGAGGAGGTCAGGATAACCTGGGCGTCGGCCGCGGCGGAACGCACGCCGGCGACATCCGTTGCCTGTACGCTTGCCTCGATCTCAAGCCGTTCGAGCGCGCGCTCGGCGTTGACCTTGAGAATGGCCGAGGTGCCGAGGCCGACGCCGCACATCACGACGATCTTCACGAGAAGACGCTCTGCACGAATTCCGCGGTGGTCGCGCCGGCCAGCGCCGGAATCACCGCCGGGTCATTGAACACGTTGGCGAGTTCGGCGACGAACTGCAGGTGATCGTCGGCGCCGGCCACGGCCAGGCCGACGATCACGCTGACCGGGTCGTTGTGCGGGTGCCCGAAGGCGACCGGCTCAGCCAGAGTGACGACGCAGAGTCCGTCGGTGAGAACATCCGCTCCCGGCCGCGCGTGCGCGAGTGCCAAGCCGGGCGCGATAACGATGTAGGCACCGAATTCGTGGATCACCGCGATCATGCGATCGGTATAAGCGGATGTGGCGGCGCCCGAACGCACGAGGGCGTCGCCGGCGGCCGTGATGGCCGCGGTCCAGTCGTCAGCGTGCGCGCCGATGGTGATGGCGTCAAGCGGGAGGTGCGGGAGTGGCATGGTGTCTTTCGGTTATGCGGGGTCGTCCTTGGTTGGCCGGCGGGGCTAGGCGTCGCCGAAGCCCGCCTCGATGGCTTCGACGAGTTCTTCGCGGTCCTCCAGCGGCAGGAAAGCAGCGTGGGCAGCGTTGAGCTGGAAAGTCTCGAGGTCGCCGAGGTCGTAGCCGAAGGCATCCGAGAGCAGGGCGAGTTCCTGGGACAGGGTGGTGTCACTCATCAGGCGGTTGTCGGTGTTGACGGTGACTTTGAAGCCGAGCTGGTACAGCAGGTCGAAGGGGTGGTCGAAGAGTTCTTCGCCCCAGGCGGCGACCGCTCCGGTCTGCAGGTTCGAGGACGGGCTCAGCTCGAGGGTGATCTCGCGGTCGCGCACCCACTGGGCCACCGGTCCGAGGGTGACAAAGGTGTTGTCGTCGTCCTGGCGTTCGATCGTGACATCTTCGGCGAGGCGCACGCCGTGGCCAAGGCGCAGGGCGCGGCCGTCGAAGAGGGCGCCGCGGATGCTGTCAAGCCCGTCGGCCTCGCCGGCATGCACGGTGACCGGCATGAATTCGCGGGCCAGCAGGTCGAAGGCCGCGCGGTGGTTGCCGGCCGGGAAGCCGGCCTCGGCGCCGGCGATGTCGAAGCCGACGACGCCGTCGAAGCGGTAGCGCACGGCGAGTTCGGCGATTTCGAGGCCGCGGTTCGCGTGGCGCATGGCGGTGATGAGCTGGCCGATGCGGATGCTGCGGCCGGACTGCTCGACGTTCTCAATGCCGGCTTCGATACCGTCCTGCACGGCTTCGACGACCTCGTTCAGGGTGAGGCCGCGAGCCAGGTGCTGCTCGGGAGCCCAGCGGATCTCTCCGTAGATGACGCCGTCATCGGCGAGGTCTTCGACGAATTCGCGGGCGACCCGGGTCAGGCCCTCGCGGGTCTGCATGACGGCGGTCGTGACGTCGAAGGTCTTCAGGTATTCCACGAGCGAGCCGGCATTGGACTGGTCGGAGAACCATTCGCCGAGCGCGTCGGCATCCGTTGTGGGAAGCACGAATCCGATGGAGTCGGCCAGCTCGATGATGGACTGCGGACGCAGACCGCCGTCGAGGTGGTCGTGCAGCGAAACCTTGGGCAGGGTGTTGATGCTCGTGCCGCCACCGGGCATGAGGAATTCCTCGATCAAAGTCATACGAACAAGCTCCTCGGTACGGGGGCGGGTGTGAACTACAGCCGCGCGCCCAGCTTATCGGAGCGGCTCTGGGCGGACCATGAGAAATGCCCGAGCGGATGCGCCGCCTCGCGTCGCTGCCGCTGCCCGCGCGCGCCGGGCCCACCTTCGGCAACGGGGCCCATGATCTACCATGGTCCCGGTTTCCGGGCCCGGGCCCGGAAAGGGGAAGACCACGTACCCTGAGTTGTGCCCACCAAAATCATCCTCGACTGCGACCCCGGCCATGACGATGCGATCGCGCTGCTGCTCGCACACGGCAATCCGAACATCGACCTCGTCGCCGTGACCACGGTGATGGGCAACCAGACCCTCGCCAAGGTCACTCGCAACGCCCTGTCCGTCGCCCGCGTCGCCGGCATCACCGGGGTCCCGTTTGCTGCCGGATGCCCGCGCCCACTGGTGCGGAAGATCGAGACGGCGCCGACGATTCACGGCGAATCCGGCCTCGACGGCCCCGTTCTGCCCGAGCCGACACTCGAACTCGACGGGCGCCACGCCGTCGACCTCATCATCGACACGATCATGGCGCACGAGCCGGGCGAGATCACCCTCGTGCCGACCGGGGCGCTGACCAATATCGCCCTCGCCGCCCGCAAGGAGCCGCGCATCGTCGAGCGGGTCAGGCAGGTCGTGCTCATGGGTGGCGGCTACCACGTGGGCAACTGGTCGGCCACGGCCGAGTTCAACATCGTCATCGATCCCGAAGCCGCCCACATCGTCTTCAATGAGAAATGGCCGCTGACCATGATCGGGCTGGACCTCACCCACCAGGCCCTCGCCACCCCCGACATCGTCACCCGCATCGCCGCCGTCGGCACAGCGCCGGCCCGGTTCGTCGGCGAGCTGCTCGCCTTCTTCGCGGAAACCTACAAGGATGCCCAGGGTTTCGACTACCCGCCGGTGCACGACCCGTGCGCGGTCGCCTACGTGATCGACCCGAGTGTCATCACCGTGCGCAAGGCTCCGCTCGACGTGGAACTGGCCGGCACCCTCACGCTCGGCATGACCGTGGCCGACTTTCGTGCGCCGGCCCCGGCCGACTGCACCACCCAGGTGGCCGTCGACCTCAACCACGAGAAGTTCTGGGCCCTCATCGTCGACGCCCTCGAGCGCATCGGCGACCCGCCCCAAAGTTAGGCGGCCGGGAACGGATGCCCCCTCGTCGCTTCCCGAGATGCACCTGCCCCGGAATGCTGCGCGAGGGCGGCCACCCGTGAATCTGCCCGGGCTCGCGTCCGCCGCGTGACTTTCCCCGCACGAACGGGTTGGCTAAATTACCACCACTACTCGGGAGCACCATGACCAAGACCGCGCCAGCCAGCACGAGCAAACCCCTTCCCGACATCCAGGTTCCCGATCTGCACGGCCAGCTGGCCGTCGTCACGGGCGCTAACAGCGGCCTCGGCCTGACCGGCCGCCTCGCCCGGGCCGGCGCCGAGGTCATTCTCGCCGTGCGCAACGAGGAGAAGGGCGCCGCGGCCGTCAAACTCCTGAACGAGCAGGCCCCGGAGGCGAGCGTCAGCATCCGTCATCTCGATCTGGCGTCGCTCTCGAGTATCGCCGGATTCGGTGAGGAGCTCAGGAACGAGGGCCGCCCGATCGATATTCTGCTCAATAACGCTGGCCTCATGATGCCGCCGGTGCGCGACGAAACCGAAGACGGCTTCGAGCTGCAGTTCGGCACCAACCACCTCGGACACTTCGCGCTCACCGCGCATCTGCTTCCGCTGCTGCGGGCGGCCGGCACCAGCAGGGTCGTGAGCCTGTCGAGCCTCATCGCCCGCGGCGGCCGCCTCGACTTCACCGACCTGCAGGGTCTGCGTTACCGCGCGCACCGCGCCTACGGACTCTCCAAACTGGCCACGCTCATGTTCGCGCGCGAGCTCAACCGGCGCAGCGTCGTCGGGAGCTGGGGCGTGCGCAGCGTCGCCGCGCACCCGGGCGCAACAGTCACGAACCTGCAGATCTCCGGCCCCACCCACAACGGGGCCTCGGCCCGCATCTTTCTCGCCGCCAACGAAGCCTCACACCGCATCGGCTGGATGTGGCAGCAGGTCGACCAAGGCGTTCTTCCCGCCCTGTACGCGGCGACCAATCCCGCGGCGGCGGGCGGCGGTTACTACGGCCCTGGCGGGTTCGGTGAGCTCACCGGCGCACCGGCTCCCGCCAGGCTGCCCAAACGTTCCCTCGATGAAGCGGATGCCCGCCGCCTCTGGTCGGTCTCGGAGGAACTCACCGGAGTGACCTACCCGGCCGTCTAGCTCAGCTGTCGATCACGTTCACCAGCACCCGGGCCAGGCGCCGGCGGATGATGTGGTCGTTGGCCTCGACCCGGTGCATGGTGACGTGGCGCATCCGCTCAATGATGGTCATGCTGCCCTGCGCGATGAACGCGTCCAACGCGCCGTAGATCACGTCGACCGGCACCTCGAGGCTCGCGATATCGCTCACCACGGTCTGCGATTCGATGCAGTGCTCCATCGATTTGATGAACGGCGTCCAGGTTTTCTCGGTCAGTTCAAAGATGCCCTTGGGGAGCAGCCGCGTAATGATGGACGCGTTGGCGAGTGTGAAATCCTTGTTGGCGCGCAGAAAATCGTAGGCCCGCAGGTAGGCGCTGACTCGCGCTTTGACTCGTGGGTCGCCGATATCGCTCGGTGACACATAGACCGGCGGCCCGACCAGCACCACGCGCGACACCGTGCCGCTGCCGGTCAGCCTCCGCCAGACGCTCGCCCCCGGGCCCTGCCTCTGCATCGCGGCGTAGCGGGTGCTGATCAGGCTGCCGAGGGAGTGGCCGACCAGCACGAACGGCTCGCGCAGTTTCAATGAGCGGATGGTCGCGGCCAGGGCCCCGACATGATCCTCCAGCCGGTACTCGCAGCCGTCCGGTGCCGGCGACTGCCCGAAGCCCAGAATGTCCACCGCGATCACCCGATGATTCGGGGTGAGCCGCGGGATCACCTCGTAGAAGGTGATCGAGGACGACGCGATGCCGTGCACGAGAATGACGACCGGGCCGGTACCGGCATCCGTTGCCACGTGCAACAGCGGTGGGCGGGACCGACGCGCTCGGCGCATCCGCTCCGCCCACCAGGTCATGGGCTAATTATCGTTGCGCAGCGTGGCCTTGAAGTCGTTCTTGGCCTCGGTGGCGTTGCGCTCGGCCTCGGCGTGCTTGACCTCGCCCTCGGCCTTCTTCACCTTGACGTCAGCCTTGGCCTCGTCGACCCGGTCTTCGACGCGGTCCTTGGCGTCATCAACCGCCCGGCCGATCTTTTTGCCGGTGGCATCGAGTGCATCCTTGGCATCGTCTACGAATCCCATGTTGTCCTCCTGATCGTGTGTGCAGTTGGGTTGAATGTGCAGTCGGGCTGCTCGCCGACTCCCTGACCTTACTTCGGGGGTAGGCGCCGAGTCCCAATTGTGACCCGACTCCCAGACTGCCCCCAGACAGCGCCCCCACCCCGCTCGATACGGTGAGTCATGAGACGAACCTGGGGAGTGATCGCGGTCCTGCTGACCGCCGTGTTGTTGGCGGGATGCACGGCTAATAGTGGTTCGGTGAGCACGGACTCGTCTGGGAGCACGGGCTCGGCGGACGGCGGCATCGGCGAGGTCGCGCCGGAACAGGACTTTTCGGTCGACAAAGCCCCCGACGGCAGCGTCGTCACCGGCACTACGGGCGACGTGAACACGTCCAACCGGGACGTCATCACCACCGGGTCCATGTCGATCACGGCCACTGATCCGGTCGCGGCGAGCGAATCCGCCGTCACGATCACCGAACAGGCCGGCGGACGCGTCGACAGCCGCAGCGAAAACCCGGGCACCGACGTCCAGCCAGCGAGCGCCACCCTCACCCTGCGTATTCCGTCCGACGAACTCGACCGTACCCTGGCCGAGCTCAAGAAACTCGGCCGGCTCAACTTCGTCTCGCTCAACGCCCAGGACGTGACACAGCAGAGCCAGGACCTCGACGCCCGCATCACGGCTCTGACCACCTCGGTTGACCGGTTGTTGGCACTGATGGCCTCGGCGACGAGCACGACCGACCTGATCAGCATCGAAGACGCTTTGTCGAGTCGGCAGGGTGAGCTCGAAAGCCTGCAGTCCCAGCGCGACTTTCTCGCCGATCAGATCGATTACTCGACCGTGCAGCTCGAATTGGTTTCGGAAGGCACCGTGGCCGCCGGCGGCCCCGACAATTTCTGGACCGGCATTATCGCCGGTTGGACCGCCCTCGTCGCCGCCGCCGGCGGCCTGCTGATCGGCCTCGGAGTTGCTCTGCCCTGGCTGGTCGTACTGGCGATTTTCGGGGCAATCGCGCTCGTGATCGTGCGGGTGTTGGCGCGACGGCGTAAGGCTGCATAGGCTTGTCCCTGTGACCGAGTTTCTCCCTGCTTTAACCCTGCCCGAAACCTCTCCGGCAGCGCCCGTTTTTGTTCCTTCGATCGAGCCGGTGCTGTCTGATCAGCTGCTGGCCGGCATCCGCTCACGGGCAGCCGGGTATGACCGGGCCAACGCCTTCTTCACCGAAGATCTCGAGGTGCTCGTCGCTGCCGGCTACCTGCGCGCCCTCGTGCCGGTGCAGTTCGGCGGACTCGGCCGCACCCTGCAACAGACCGTGCGCGAGCAGACCCGGCTCGCCGCGCACGCCCCGGCCACCGCCCTCGCCGTGAATATGCACCTGGTTTGGACCGGTGTCGCCGCCAGCCTGAACGCGCAGGGCGACCACTCGCTCGACTTCGTGCTCGAAGAGGCCATGCGAGGCGAAATCTTCGCCTTTGGCGTGAGCGAACCCGGCAACGACCTGGTGCTGTTCGGCTCGCAAACGGATGCCCTCCCCCAGCAAGATGGCGGCTACCGGTTCACCGGCACCAAGGTGTTCACCTCGCTCTCCCCCGCCTGGACCCGGCTCGGCACCCTCGGCCTGGATTCCTCCGCCCCGGCTGACCCCGCGATCGTCTGGGCGTTTCTCGATCGAGCGGATGCCGGCATCCGCTCGAAAGATGACTGGGACACCCTCGGCATGCGCGCCAGCCAGAGCCAGAGCACCGTGCTCGATGGCGCTCTCGCCCGCCCGGACCGGGTCGTGCGCCGCCTGCCGATCGGCCCGAACGGCGACCCGCTCGTCGCCGGCATCTTCGCCAACTTTGAAATTCTGCTCAGCGCCGTGTACACCGGAATCGGCCAGCGCGCGCTCGAACTCGCCGCCCTGGGCGCTAACCGTCGAACCTCGCTGAAAAACGAGGGGCGCACGCACGCGCAGGATCCGGTCGCGCGGTGGCGGATCGGGGACCTCGTCATTGCGATGGACGGCATCTATCCGCAGATCGACGCCCTCGCCCGGGCGGTCGACGAGCGTTTATTCGCGGTCGGACCGGCCTGGTTCGCGCAGCTCTCCGGGCTCAAATACCGGGCCACCCAGAACGCCAAGTTCGTCGTCGACACCGCCGTGCAGGTTGCCGGCGGCTCCGCCTACGCCGCGTCCTCCGAACTGGCCCGGCTCTACCGCGACGTGCTCGCGGGTTTCTTCCACCCCTCCGACGCGGACTCCGCGCACGCGACCGCCGCAGCATCCGTTCTCGGACCCCTCGATTTGCCTGCCTCATGAGTTTCAGCAAGACCACCGCCATCACGCTCGACCACTCCGGTTACACCCGGGCCGTGCTCGACCTCACCATGCGCCTCGCCGAAGTCATCTTCACCGCCGGCGCCGGCGCCGAAGACGCCACCGCCGCGATGATCGCGCTCACCAGGGCCTACGGGCTCAAGGGCACCGACGCGAATATCACCCACACGACCATCACGCTGACCCAGGAAGACTCGTCGACGCACGAGTCGATCATCCGCAGCCGCAACGTGAAGTACCGCACGCTGGACTATTCCAAGCTCACCGCCACCTCGGAGCTGATCGCGGACATTATCGAGAAGCCGATCGAGGTCGCCGAGGCCCGCAAGATCCTCGCGACCATCGTCAGCTCAAAACCGCAGGTGCCCAAACAGTGGCGCCGCATCGGCTGGAGCCTGGTCGGTGCCGGCGCCGCCGTTCTGATCGGCGGCGGGCCGACGGTGATCATCGCCGCCTTTATCGCCACCTGGATCATCGACTGGATCACGTCGGTGCTCGACCACCGCCAGGTTCCGCTGTTCTACCAGACGGTCGTCGGCGGGGCGATCGGCCCCCTCGTCGCCACGGTCGTGCGGGTGATCGACCCCACGGCCAACCCCTCGCTCGTCGTCGTCGCCACCATCATCATGCTTCTCGCCGGTGTCACCACATTCGGTGCCGTGCATGACACGCTCTCGGGGTTTTACCTGACCGGCACCGCCCGATTGGTGGAGGCCCTGCTGATCACGGCTGGCCTGGTCACCGGGGTGTCGGGATCCGCCCTGTTTTTGGTCCGGTTCGGGCTGCTGCTCGAGATCGACTCGAATCCGATCGTGACCATCGGCGTGCTGCCGGTACTGCTCGTAGCCGCCATCGTCATCGTCATCGGGTTTGCGCTGGCCGTGCAGGTACCGTGGCGGGCGGTCTGGGTGGTTTGCGTGCTCGGCGCTCTCGCCGAGTTTCTGTTCGTGGCCGCGCTGGCCGGCGGATTCGGACTGGTCGGGGCCTCGGCGGCAAGCGCCCTCGGCGTCGGCCTGCTGGCGGCGGTCGCTGCGCGCATCGTGCGCACCCCTCCGCTCGTCATTATGGTGACGGCGCTCGTGCCGCTCGTGCCCGGGCTCACCCTGTTTCGCGGGTTGCTCCAGCTCTCCGAGGGCGATATCAACGGGCTGCTCGCATTGCTCACCGCTGCCGGCATCGCGATGGCCCTCGCGGCCGGCGCGCTGCTGTCGCAGTATGTCGTGCAGATCGTCTGGGGTCCGGCGCGCAGGCTGCAGCGCCGCTTCGTCGGACCGCTCATGGCCCTGCCGGTGCGACTCGGCCGCGACGCAACCAAGCGCATTTAGCGCGCGCTGCAGCATCCGCTGTCAAACGGATGCCTGCGTCAGTTGGGAATGTCCGCCTCGCCGGCGTCGACGGCGTCTTCCTCGACGAAACGATACGGGATGGGCTCGTCGGTCTCACGGCCGCGCTTATAAGTGCGGGTGATCGTTTCGGTGTCCTCGACCGCTTCGAGCACCAGGACGTCCTGATACTCACCGTCGATGTATTCCAATTCGACCTCGGTTCCGGCGGCAATCGGGTTGGGTCCAAACAGAACTGCCCGGTAGGTGGCGCTGTGGCTCATGACATGACCTTTCGACGGAGAGCGGGTTCGTTGCAGCGACAGCATACGACAGACCGGCAGCCGTGCACAGGGCTCCGACCAGGTCTGGCGATTTGCGGTAGCGCGGTCGGCTGCGGAGATGACGGATGCCGCAAACCCGCGTATTCTCGAGGAGACGGAGCCCCACGGCTCGGCGCGAAGGAGTACACAATGGCTGACAAATCACCGAAAAAGGACGCAACCAAGAAGGTTGCCGACAAGTCCCTCAAGGAAAAGAGGGCCGACAAGAAGGCGAAGTCTGAAGAGACCGCTTCTCGGGCCCGCAAGAGCTAGATTCTGCATCTTCTCGGTGCTATGGGTTCTCCGCTCCTGGTATCGCGCGCTGCATCTGGCGCAGTATTAGCAAGCACGGGTGCCGCCACGATCGTGGCGGCACCTTTCTTTCGTCGGCGTGACCGACAACATCCGCTTGTGAAAGGACCAGCCATGACCCTGCCCACCGAAGACACCCGCGTGCTCTACCCGAGCGGCGCCGTCGACGCGCGGGCGTCCGTGCTGCACTCCGAGCCGCTGCCGGACGGACGCTCAGCCGTGCTGCTCGATGCGACCTGCGTGCATCCGGTCGATGCCGGCTGGCCCGACCAGGGACCCGACCAGGCCTTGCTGCATCACGGTGCCGCGTTCTGGCCGGTCGAGGACTGCATCGTCGGAGCCACCGATGGGTCCGAGCTGTATATCGGTGCGGACATTCCGGTGGCCAAGGGCACCCCAGGCTGGGCCTTCGTCGTGGTGCACGTCGTCGACGCGGCCGGGCTTTCAGCCGGCGACACCGTCACGGTCGAGGTTGACGAGGGCCTGCGCGACGCCACGAGCGCCGGCCACACCGCGTGCCATTTGGCCTCCCTCGCCCTGAACGATGCTCTCGCCGACCGGTGGAAAAAAGAGGTACGCGCCGACGCGCTCGGCCACCCCGACTTCGACGGGCTCGCCATCGACGAATCATTGATCGGCCAGAACGCTTCGGTCGACACCTACCGGCTCGGCAAATCGCTGCGCAAGAAGGGCTTCTCGGTCGATGGCTTCGCCGAGTCGCTCGCGGCGATCGAAGCGACCATCAACGCGACCCTGCTCGCGTGGACCATGACGGATGCCGCGGTACGCATCGACCAGGGCGGCGACCGGTTGACGGACCGCCGCTACTGGGTGTGCGAGCTGCCCGGCGCGACCGTGCGCATCCCCTGCGGCGGCACCCATGTCGCCTCGCTCGGCACACTCGGCGTCGTGACCGTGACGCTCGGCCTGCACGACCTGGACGGCACCGACGTGCTCACCATGAACACCTCCGCCACGCGCTAGTTTTCGCGCATCCGGGGCAATTTGCGAGCATAATCGGGACATCCATTAGGCACATTGCACGGTTAATCTGCGAGAGATTGCGCATTTCCGCTCCCAGGCGCAGAATTCAGGGGTACCCGGTCAGAGAGGACCAGCCATGAGCACCGTCGTTGAGAGTCCGAAGATCGGCGATACCGAAGTGGATGCGCCCAGCACCGAGTTTTACACCGGCCCCACCACCGATTTCTTTTCCTACCAGGACTTCCTCACCGTGGACGAGCAGAATCTGGTAGCCACAGCCCGCGCGGTGTTCGAACGCGAGATTCGACCCGTCGTCGCCGAGCACTGGAACAACGAGACGTTCCCGTTCGAAATCATCCCCGCCCTGACCGCCCTGAACCTCGTCGATCTGTGTGCGCGCGGCGACAATTTCTTACTCCACGGGTTCATGACCGTCGAGCTTGCCCGCGTCGATGCGTCCATTTCGACCTTTGTCGGCGTGCACAGCGGCCTGTTCGCAGCGGCAATCGCCCAGCTCGGCACCGATGACCAGCGCGACCGGTTCCTGGCCGACGCCATTTCCCTGCGCAAGATCGGCGCGTTCGCGCTCACCGAACCGGATCACGGCTCCGATGTCTCGCGCAATATGGAGACAACCGCCACCCGCACCGGCGACTCCTGGACCCTGAACGGCGTCAAACGCTGGATCGGCAGCGGAACCTTCGCGGCCAATGTGCTGGTCTGGGCGCGCGACACCGCCGACGACCAGATCAAGGGCTTCATCGTCGACGCGACCCTGGCCGGGTTCACCGCGGAGAAGATCGAAAACAAGATCGCCCTGCGCATCGTGCAGAACGCCACGATCACCCTGCGGAACGTCGTGGTCGCCGAACGCGACCGGCTGCCCGGTGCCACGAGCTTTCGCGATACCAACCGGTTGCTCACCAATTCGCGGGTCTGGGTTGGCTGGCAGTCCGTGGGCCTGCAATTCGCCGCCTACGACTATGCGTTGGGCTACGCCCTCGAGCGCCGGCAGTTCGGCAAGCCGATCGCATCGTTCCAGCTCGTGCAGGAGAAGCTGGTGCGCATTCTCGAGAATGCGACCACGTCGCTCGGCCTGATGGTGCGCATCGCCCAGCTGCAACAGGCTGGAACGCTGCGGCCGGAGCACGCCGCGATGGCCAAGGCCTCCGCCAGCGCGCGCATGCGCGAATCCGTGGCACTGGGTCGTTCGGTGTTCGGTGGCAACGGCATCTCCACCTCCTGGGGCATAGCCCGCGTCTTCGCCGACGCCGAAGCCCTGTATACCTACGAGGGCAGCTACGAGGTCAACACCCTCGTCGTCGGCCGCGCGATCACCGGTATCTCCGCGTTCCAGTAGCTGCTGGTTCGTCAGGCGGATGCCCGCGGCCGCCTCACGGGGCGCCCCAGGCATCCGCTCACCGAGGCGTGAGTTTCGCGATCCCGGGCGCACCGAGCCGTGAGTTTCGCGATCCCGGGCGCACCGAGCCGTGAGTTTCGCGACCCCGGGCGCACCGAGCCGTGAGTTTGGACACGATGTGTTGCCATTTTCGGGCTGAAACTCACGGCTCGATGACCGAAACTCACGGGTCGGCAACGCGCCCGCGTGGCCTGGCAGGCCACACCTAAAAACCCGACCGCCGCATCCGCTCGCCAGGCTGATCCGGGACACGGCCGGGCCGATCGTGGTTTGCCTGTGCATAACTAATATGTGCAATCGTGATTGGCGTCATGATCGCTGCATGCCCATCACACCTGAACGTGCAGCCCTGTCGTTTCGTCGTTTGCGGGCGGAGCGCGAGCATCCGGCGTCGACTTTCGACCTCGCCAGAGCATATTCCAAGCGGATGCCCGCTACCCACGTCTTCAGCCACTCGACGGCGGCCGTGATTCACGGGATCTGGTTGCCCAGCCGACTTGAAGGCGACCGCCGACTGCATGTCTCGGTGCCACCGGGGGTGCGGGCACCGCAGGTTGTGGGCATTATCGGGCACGAGGGGGTGGATGGCACGACGCAGCGGGTGTACGGATTCCCGGTGACCAGTTTGATCCAGACGTGGATCGACCTCGGCCTCCTGCTTGGCCGGGTTGAGCTCGTGGCGGCTGCGGATTTTCTCTGCAGCGGCCGCAATCCGTGGCACACGCCCGACGAGCTTCGCGCGGTCGCTGCGGCCCTGATCGGGAGACGCGGGTGTCGTGCCCTGCGGGAGGCTGCCGCTCTTGCTCGGGCGGCGGTCGATTCTCCGCAGGAGACCAGGACTCGCCTCTTCTTGCTGGATGCGGGTATTCCGGAACCGGTCGTCAACTTCGAGATCCTCGACGCGCGTGGCGTCTTCGTAGCCCGGGTCGATCTGGCGTGGCCGCGCTTCAAAGTCTGCGTCGAGTACGAGGGCGACGGACACCGCAGTAACCAGAGGCAATTCCGCGTCGATATCACCCGCCGCGAGCGGGTCGAGGATCAGAAATGGCGCATGGTGCGCATCACCGACGACGACTTGAAGACTGGTGGCCAGGAACTTCTGCGCCGGGTGCGGGCCGCCCTGGTCGAACGGGGCGCGCGCTGGTAGGTGGGTCGGCCATCCGCTCGCCGAGCCGTGAGTTTCCGGTTTCGCCGCTCGCCGAGCCGTGAGTTTGAGGCCATTTCGAGCGGGTTTTCGGGCCGAAACTCACGGCTCGGCGACCGAAACTCACGGCTCGGCGGCCGAAACTCACGGCTCGGCGACGGCAGACCAGGTCTTCGCCAAGCGGATGTCGTTAGGCGCGCTCGAAGATGGCCGCGAGTCCCTGCCCACCGCCGATACACATGGTTTCGAGGAGGTAACGGCCTTCGGTACGCTGCAGGTGGCGGGCGGCGGTGGCGAGGATACGAGCGCCGGTGGCGCCGACCGGATGGCCGAGCGAGATGCCCGAGCCGTTGACGTTGGTGCGGGCCCAATCTTCCGGGGTGAAGTTCCACTCCCGGCTGACGGCGAGTACCTGCGCGGCGAAGGCCTCGTTGAGTTCGATCAGGTCGATGTCGGCCAGGGTCAGGCCGGCACGCTCCAGCGCGAGCTCCGTCGCCGGTACCGGGCCGAGGCCCATGCGGGAGGGTTCGACGCCGGCCCGTGCCCAGGACGCGAGCCGCACCAGAGGGGTCAGGCCGAGCTCGGCCGCCCGCTCCGGGGTGGTCACGATGCACGCGGCGGCCGCATCGTTCTGCCCGCTGGCGTTACCGGCGGTGACGGTGGCGGCGGCATCCGCTTTGCCCATGATCGGTTTCAGGCCGGCGAGGGCTTCGAGGGTGGTTTCGCGCGGGGTTTCATCGACCGAGACGACGATGGGGCCCTTGCGTCCGGGCACGGTGACCGGCACGAGCTCATCCACGAAGCGGCCGTCGGCGACGGCGGCGAGGGCGCGGCGTTGGGATTCGACGGCGAGCTCGTCTTGTTCGACGCGGTCAAGACTGTAGTCGCGGCGCAGGTTCTCGGCGGTTTCGAGCATGCCGCCGGGCACCGGATAGTGGCGTCCGCCGGCGGTTTCGCGGCCACGGCCGAGGGCGTCGCGCAGCAGCACCCCGGCGGTTCCGGCCAGGCCCCAGCGGGAATCGACCATGTAGATGGGGGCCTGGCTCATGACGTCCACGCCGCCGGCAATGGCGAGGTCGCTGACCCCCGTCTGCACCTGCATCGCAGCGTCGAGGATAGCCTGCAGACCGCTGCCGCAACGACGATCGACCTGCACCCCGCCGACTGTGACGGGCAGGCCCGCGTTGAGGGCGGCGACGCGGGCGACCGGCGCGGCCTCGGCCGTGGGGTACGCCTGGCCGAAGATGACGTCGTCGATGACGGCACCGTCGAGGCCGGTGCGTTCCATCAGCGCGACAATGACGGCCGCGGCGAGGTCGGCCGGCGCGACGGTTTTGAACGCTCCGCCGAAGCGGCCGATCGGGGTGCGAAGCGGTTCGCAGATGACGATCTGGCGGAGGGTGGTGAGGGTCATACGGTGTCTCCGTTGCTGAGGATGGTGGTTTGGGTGGTGAGGACGGTCGCGGCGACGAGCATCATTCGGCAACGCCGAGCAGCGTCGTGATCGTGGTTGGCGGGGTGGGCACGAGCAGGGTCGCCTCGGTGGCGGCCTGCACCTCCAGGGCGGTGACGCCGGGCGCGACCTCGCGCAGCACGAGCCCCTCGGGAGTGACGTCGATCACGGCGAGGTCGGTGATAATGCGGGTGACGACGGCCTTGCCGGTCAGGGGCAGGTCGCAGACCTCTTTAATCTTGAACTCGCCCGTCTTGGTCACGTGTTCCATCACGACGATCACGGTGTCGGCGCCGTGCACCAGGTCCATCGCACCGCCCATACCCTTGATCATCTTGCCGGGCACCGCCCAGTTGGCGATGTCACCGACCACACTGACCTGCATGGCGCCGAGCACGGCCACGTCGATCAGGCCGCCGCGAATCATGCCGAAGCTCTGCGCCGAGTCGAAGTACGCGGCGCCGGGATTGACGGTGACGGTTTCCTTTCCGGCGTTGATGAGCTTGGGATCGGCCTCACCCTCCCACGGGTAGGGTCCAACGCCGAGCACCCCGTTTTCGGAGTGCAGCACGACGTGCACCCCCTCGGGCAGAAAGTTCGGAATGAGGGTCGGCAGACCGATGCCCAAATTGACATAGGAATCGGGGGCGAGTTCCTGGGCGGCGCGGGCCGCCATCTCATTACGCGTTAGGGCCATCAGCTCGCTCCAATTTCAGACGAAGGCCGCGGCCGCGTCGTCGTCTTCTCGATCGGCAGGTCGGCGGCGTCCACCGCGCCGAGCTGCACGATGCGATTCACATAGATACCGGCGAGGTGCACCTCATCCGGGTCGATCTGCCCCGGTTCCACCAGCTCATCAACCTCGGCGATGGTGATGCGGCCAGCCATGCCGGCGACCGGGTTGAAGTTGCGGGCCGATTTCTCAAACACCAGGTTGCCGTGCCGGTCGCCCTTCGCGGCCCGCACCAGGGCATAGTCGGTGACTATGGCCTCTTCCAGGACGTATTCCTTCTCGCTGCCGAGCGAAGAGAAGCGTCGTGTCTCCTTCGGCGGCGATGACACCGTCACCTCACCATCCGGGCCATAACGCCACGGGAGTCCGCCGTCGGCGACCATGGTTCCGACGCCGCTCGCGGTGTAGAACGCGGGAATTCCGGTGCCGCCGGCCCGCAGCCGTTCGGCGAGCGTGCCCTGCGGCGTCAGCTCGACCTCGAGTTCACCGCCGAGGTAACGGCGCGCGAAATCCTTGTTCTCACCGATATACGAGGCGATGACCCTGGCTATGCGACCCTCCCGAAGGAGTTCGCCAAGGCCCCAGCCGTCGACACCGCAGTTGTTCGACGCGACGTGCAGGTTCGTGCTGCCGAGGGCGAGCAGCGCACGAATGAGCACGATCGGCACGCCGACCAGCCCGAACCCGCCGACAGCAAGCGAGGCACCATCGGGGATGTCGGCGACAGCGGCCGCGGCGGAGGGATAGGTCTTGTCCATAAATCGAATCCTTTAGCTGGGCCGAATGACGGTGTCGTCGGGCGTGGTCGCGTCGGTATCAGGTTCGGTGGCAGCCGCATCGAGCCCGGCGAAGGTCTCCCGGGCTACGGCGAACGCGGCATTGGCGGCCGGCACGCCCGCATAGATAGCGGTGTGCAGAATGGCTTCGCTGATCTCGGCGCGGCTCAGCCCGTTGGTCAGGGCCGCGCGCACGTGCATCGCGAGCTCGCCCTCGTGCCCGCCGGTGATGAGCGCGGCGATGGTCAGGAAGCTGCGAGTACGACGGTCGAGCCCCGGCCGCGTCCACACTTCGCCCCAGGCATAGCGCGTGATGAAGTCCTGAAACACCGCGGTTTCGGGGGTGATCGCAGCCGTGGCCGCATCGACGTGCTGGTCGCCGAGGACCGCGCGACGCACGAGCATGCCGTCAGCGTAAGCGGATGCCGCGGTGCGGTCAGCCGATAGCGGCTCGGCCGAGTCGCTGGGTCGCCTTGCGGACGAGTCGCCCGCAGAAGCCCCCGCGGCTCCGGCCCGGGCCGAAGCGCCGGCCACCCATTCCCCGAGCAGTGCGCCGACCTCGATCGGCTGCTCGAGCGCCGGCAGGTGCGCGACCCCGGCGATCTCCACGGCCCGGGCGCCGGGAATGCGCGCCGCCAGCTCCTGCAACTGCACGGTCGGTGTCACCGTATCGAGTTCGCCCGACACGCACAGGACGGGCGTGCGGATAGCGCTGAGTGCATCCGTTTGATCGAAAATAGCGAGCGCTTCACAGGCGAGCGCATAGGATTCGTCGTCGATGTCGAGCAGCGCATCGAGCGCGTTTGATCCGGCCTTGGGGTCGCGACCGAGAAAGTCGGGGGCGAACCAGCGACTGGCGCTGCCGATAATGAGCGAGGGGGTGCCGCTCGCGCGTACGCCGGCGGCTCGATCGGTCCAGGCCTCCGCGGTGCCGATTTTTGCGCCGGAGCAGAACACCGCGAGGCTCGTCAGGCGGCTCGGGTGGTTCACGGCCAGGGCCAGGCCGATGGCCCCGCCGAGGGAGATTCCGGCGTAGTGAAAGCTGTCGACACCGAGGGAGTCGACCAGGCCGACGACGGCGTCGGCGATCTCCTCGATCGTGAACGCCGCCGTCGCACGAGGGCTGAACCCGTGCCCGGGCAGGTTGAAGCTGAGTACCCGGTGGGTCACGGCGAGCGTCGGCACGACGCCGGCCCAGAGGTCGGCCGTGGTGCCGAGCGAGGGGCCGAGCACGATCAGCGGCGCGTTCGCGTCGCCGGTCGCGGCCGGCTCGAGCGTGCAGAGGATGACGGGCTGGCTCATGAAATCCTTACGTCTTTGTTGGAGTGGGCTGCGCCGGTGCCTGCTTCGACCATATCGGTTGCGGCGGCTGCCTCGGCCCGCCGTTTCACGGCATCCGCTCGCTGCCGGAACGCGCGCACGACGCGGTCGACGCCCGCCGCCGACTGCCCCGGCTGGCCCTCATAATCGAAGGCCGCCCAGATCTGCGCGCGCAGTTCGTCGGAACAGCCCTCGGCGATGAGGATGCTCGCGAGCACGACCTGCAGCGGCCGGTTGGTCACGAAGGCCTCCCGCGAGGCGCGTTCGACCAGCGAAAACGCGGTGGACTTGCCGACGGTCTCGGCCAGAATTGTGGTGACCCGTTCGCTGAACACGAGTCCGTCGGTGACGTCGAGGTTGGCGCGCATGCGCTCCGGGTCCACGTCGAGGCGAGCGGCGAGCGACGCGGCGCCGGTCACCGCCGAGATCGTGAGCCGTTCGAGCACCCGCAGCGACTGCCATTCGGCATGCCAGGCCCCGCTCGGCCGCTGGTCTTCGGCGAGCATGCTGCCATAGAGAGTGGATGCCAGACCCGGCGTTTGCAGCGCAGCCGCCGTGATCAGCACGGCGGACACCGGGTTGCGTTTGTGCGGCATGGCGCTGGAACCACCCTGGCCGGGAGCGAGACGCTCGCTTACCTCGGCGATTTCGGTGCGGGAGAGCACGGAGACGTCGAGCGCAAAGGTACCGGCGACGCCGGTCGCGGCGGCCAGCACGGAGGCGAGTTCGGAGATGACGACCCGGTTGGTGTGCCAGCTCAGGCGTGGCACGACCAGGCCGACGTGGTGGGCGAAGCGGTCAATGATCGCGTCGAGCACGTCAGTGTCGACGGCTGCGCTGCGCCGGGCCCTGGCGATCTCGGTGAGTACGGCGAGGTTGCCGACTGCGCCTCCGAGCTGCACGGGCAGGGTGTCGCGAATGCCCTCCAGACGCCTGGCGATGAGCAGCACGGCGTCGAGCCAGCCGGCAACCACGAAGCCGAAGCTCGTCGGCGACGCCTGCTGGCCGAGGGTGCGACCGCTCATCACGGTGCCCCGGTGCGCTTCGGCCAGGTCGGCGAGGGTGGCGCCGAAGGAATCGAGCTGGTCAATGAGTTCGCAGGTCACCCGGCGGGCCACGATCATCGCGGCCGTGTCGAGAATGTCCTGGCTGGTCGCGCCCACGTGAATGTGGTCGGACGCTCCGGCCCGCACCTTCTCGGCGGCGCGGCCGAGGTGCTTCACGAACGGGATCACCGGGTTGCCGCCGCCCCTGGCCTCGACAGCGATCGCACCGAGGTCAAACTGGCTCGCGTTCCCGAGCGCGTCGCAAACGGCCAGCATCCACTCGGGGGCAAGCTCGGCGTCGACGAGCGCGCGGGTGAGGGCGAGCTCGGCGTCGACCATTGCCTGCAGCCACGCCTGGTCGCTGGTCAGCTCGGATTCCCGGCTGCCGTGGCTGAGCGGGTTGAGCAGCCCGGCATCAAAGCTGTGGTCAGGCATCAAAGTCCAAAAAGACGGTCTCGTTCTCGCCCTGCACGCGAATATCGAAGCGGTACGACTCGGCTCCCCCGACGATTCCCTCTGAGACGCAGATGAGCGTGCTGCGGCGGTCGACCGGAACCGCGCAGAGCACGGCGTCGGTCGCGTGCAGTGCGGCGTCCTCGGCGAAGTAGGCCCGGGTGAACAGGTGGTGCGTGACACCACGAGCGAACACCGTCACCAGGATGTAGGGCGCTGCTGAGCCGGCCGCACCGGGCTTGAGCGTCGTGAAGGTATAGTTGCCGGCGATCGTGGTCGCGCAGCGGCCGAAGCCGGTGAAGGTGAACCCGTCGCGGTCGATGCTGCCACGGGAGCGGCTGAGCACGCCGCTCTCGTCGGCCTGCCAGATCTCGAGCAGGGCGTCGAGAATCGGCTCGCCTTCGCCGTCGGTGACGGTGCCATGAAAGCGGATGGCGCGGGGATGGTACCCGGGGACCAGATCCGGCCCGCCCGCAAAGGGCAGGGCGTAGCCGTAAAACGGGCCGATCGTCTGCGACGGGGTCTGCAGAGCATGCTTCTGCGAGGTGCTGGTCTGCACGGCGGCAGCTACTTCGGCAAGGTCAGTCATGGGCTTCTTCGCCTTCCATCCAGGTGGACTTAGGTCCGGTGAGCACGATGTCCCAGGTGTAGCCGAGCGAGAACTCGGGCACGCTCAGGCTGTGGTCGTACTGCCCGATCAGGCGGGCGCGGGCATCCGCATCCGCTATCGACTGGTAAATCGGGTCGAGCGCGAACAGCGGGTCGCCCGGAAAGTACATCTGGGTGATCAGACGCTGAGTGAACGCGGTGCCGAACAGCGAAAAGTGAATGTGCGCTGGGCGCCACGCATTCACGTGGTTCTTCCACGGGTACGGCCCCGGCTTGATCGTGGTGAACGAGTACTCACCCTTCTCACCGGTGATGGCGCGGCCGACGCCGGTGAAGTTGGGGTCGAGCGGCGCTGGGTGCTGGTCGCGTTTGTGCACGTAGCGTCCGCCGGCGTTGGCCTGCCACAGTTCGATCAGCTGGTGTCGCACCGGGCGGCCTTCGCCGTCGAGCACCCGGCCGCTCACTGTTATGCGTTCGCCGATCGGTTCGCCGGCATGCTGGATGGTGAGGTCGCTCTCGAGCAGGTTCACGTCGGTGTGGCCGAAGGCGGGCGAGAGGCGTTCGACCTCTTCCGGGTCGACGCGCACGAGCTCGTGGGTGGGGTGGCGCAGCAGGGAGCTGCGGTAGGGGGCGTAGTTGCGCCGGTCGGCGGCACGATGTGGCCGGCGTCGCCGACCAGAAACAGGTTTCCGTAGGCCAGGCGGGAGGCCACGAAGCTGCGCATCGGGGTGATCGATTTGTCGGTGACCGTGCGGCCGATCAGCTCGTTGAAGTTCACGTTGTGGCGCTCGCCGGCATACTGCAGAAAAATTCCGTCGTGCTGCAGGCCCTCGGATGCGAGGCGGTCACCCACCCCGAGGCGGGTGAAGGTTTCGACCGACCCCTGTTCCAAAACACCGGCGCGGATGCGGCCGAGCACGTACTCCTGCGAACGATTTTCCACGACGATCGAGTTGATTCCGGTGTCACGCAGGGCCCATCCCAGCAAGAGACCGGCGGGACCGGCGCCGATGATGGCGACGCGGGTGTTTTCGTGGGGCGCAGATTCTCCTAGCGACAATGACAGGGTGTGTTGTCTTCAGTGTGCTGTACCGGTCAGGGCTCCGATGCCCTTCTTCCACTCAGTGAAAGTGCCGACAATCGGCCATTGCTCACGACTGCTGGGCACGCCGGCAGCCGAGAGCCCGACTGACGCCCTGCGCGGCCAGGCGTACCGCTTTCTCCTGCTCAGGGTCGACGGTGTCGGTCGTGCGGGTAACGATCGACACGGCCGCCACGACCTGGCCGGTGCGGTCCCGGATGGGCGCGGCAATCGAGCGCGACCCTGCCGTCATCTCCTCCGTCATACGGGCCAGGCCGAGCAGCCGGATCTCGGCCAACCGCGTGCGTACCGCCTCGGGCTCGGTGACCGTGCGCGGCAGAAAGCGCTCAAGGCTCGCAGCGAGATACTGCTGCACCACGTCCGGCGGAGCGTGCGCCAGAAGCACCAGCCTCACCCCGGTCGAGTGCAGGGGTAGGCGAGCGCCGACCCGCGAGATCAAGCGAACCACGTGGTGGCCCGAGAGCTTTTCCAGGTACAGTGCGTCGCGCCCGTCGAGAATGGCGAGGTGCACGTGTTCCCGCGTCGTCTCGTACAGGTCTTCCAGGTAGGGCAGCGCAATCGTGCGCAGGTTGCGGGCCGTCGGCGTCTGCACCCCGAGCTCCCACAGCTTCATGCCGAGCGAGTACTGCCCATTCTCGTGCTTGCTCAGGCCGCCCCAACTCACCCACTCGGCGACAAGCCGGTGCGTGGTGGAGAGCGGCAGGCCAGCACGTTGGGCAATGGCCGTCAGGGTCAGGGTGAGCGACGTCGCTCCGGCGGGCGCTGCGAACGCGTCGAGAATGGCGAAGAGCCTGGCCGCGACGGAACGATCGTCGACGGGGAGCGCAAGCGCCCCCTCGGGTTGGCTCGACCGCGCGGGTTTTCCTGACATCTATCCCCACGCTACTCGAAACCGGGGCTTCACCGAACTGGAGTTGTGTCGTGCGGGCCGTCTTCGTTAAGCGTGCGCCACTGCGCTTTTACCTCGCAGATATGATTTATCTGAACCTCGTTGCCAACGCGCGCTCGGGACAATCTGGTTGCAACGCACGGTGGCAGCGGAAAAGGGGGAATCATGACCGGGTTGCAGGAACGGCTGCTGCAACCAGCAGACGCGGTGACCTGTCGAGAGATTGTTCTGGACTTCTGGGTCGACCCCGAACTCGTATTCCTGCGTCTCCTGAAGTCTGAGAAAAACGCCTTCTGGCTGGATAGCGGGTTCGAAGCAGAGACCGGGGTGAGCTACCTGGGATTGCCCTCGCCATCGGCCCCGGTGGTCACGGCGTCCGGCGCCGGCGACACCGTCCTCGTCTCGGGAGTGGGCACGAGCGACAGGTTCGAGGGCTCGATCTTCGACCTGCTCCGGCTGACGACCACCCGTCGCGGAGCCGGCCCTGTGGCTGACCCGGTGGCTGACCCGGCCGACGGTCTGCGGATCGGTTGGGTCGGGTGGCTGGGTTATGAACTGGGGGCCAAAACGGTGGGGTCGCCGCGTCACGCGTCTGCCCTGCCCGACGCTGCCCTGATGTGGGCCGATCGCATTATCGCCTTCGACCACCGCGCGTCGACCATGTCCCTCCGCGTCCCCGCCGGGTCGCCGACAGCAAAGCTGTGGGTCCGGGACGTTCAGGCGACCCTCCGCTCCCTGGTCGGGAACACGGTACCGCCGCTCCCGGAAGCCGGGCAGCCGAGGAAGGCCTCGCTACGTCATACCCACGCGGAGTACGTCGACTTGGTCGAGCAATGCCGGGATGCCATCGCGGAGGGTGATGCCTACCAAATCTGCCTGACCAACGAGATCACCATCGAGGGAGCCCTGGACCCGGTCCAGACCTATCGCCGGTTGCGTCGCCTGAACCCGGCACACCACGGAGCGCTGATCCGTTTCGCCGACTTCGCGCTGTTGAGTTCCTCCCCCGAGCAGTTTCTGGAGGTGTGCCCGGACAAAACGATGACTACCCGACCGATTAAGGGTACGCGTCCCCGAGGCCGAACATCCGAGGAAGATGCCGGGCTCATCACCGAGCTGGCCGGTCATCATAAGGAGATCGCGGAGAACGTGATGATCGTGGATCTCATGCGCAATGATCTGGGTCGGGTGGCCGAAACTGGCTCGGTGCAGGTCCCCGATTTACTCCGGGTCGAGTCCTACCAAAACGTGCACCAACTGGTGAGCACCATCTCGGCGAGGATCGACCCACGACTTACCTGGGTCGACGCCGTTGAGGCATGTCTGCCGGCCGGGTCCATGACCGGAGCGCCAAAACACAGCGCAATGAGCATCATCGATCGACTCGAACGCGGTGCCCGGGGACCCTACGCCGGCGCCTTCGGCTACATGGGGGCAGACGGTCGCGTCGACCTGGGCGTGACCATTCGAAGCCTCGTAATTGGACCGACGACGACGACCATCGGCGCGGGTGGCGGCATTACCGCCTGGTCGGTAGCCGAGGAAGAGTACGAGGAAACGCTGCTCAAGGCCGCGCCGCTGCTGGCAGCCGCGTCTGCGGTGATCACCGCCTGACGAGGCCTGTCCGGTCAGGGCCTGCCCGAACTACCTATGCTTATTGTGACCCGCAAGACGGCGAAGGGAATCTTCGACACGCCCTGCTGGCGCTCCTCACCGTGGAACCGATGACCGGGTACGAGCTGTCGAAGGCGTTCCAGGCATCCGTTTCGCACGTCTGGCACGCGCCCGACTCGCAGATCTACCCGGAATTGCGCCGTATGGCGGCCGTCGGCCTGGCCGAGGTCGAGCACAACCCGCGCAACATCCGAATGCGCGCGCTCTGACCACGCTCGCGTTTCGGGCAGATTACAAGTTGAGCCAATATCCCCCAAACAGTTGCAGGGATTGTTGAACAATCATAGGCTTTCTCACAATCAGTGACCGCCGGTGCTGACTCGTATCCCAGAGAAGTGAGCAGCGCCCATGGCCACGTCCGTCACACCCGTCACGCGTAAACTGAAGAAACCCAGGAACAGGCACCGCGGGGCCCTGCTCGGAGCCATGTTCCTCATGGCCACGAGCGCGGTCGGCCCGGGCTTCATCGTGCAGACCACGACCTTCACAGTGCAGCTCGGCGCGGCGTTCGCTTTCGCCATCCTGGTGTCAATCCTCGTGGACATCGCCGTTCAGCTGAACGTGTGGCGGGTGATCGGAGTGAGCGGCAAGCGCGCCCAGGAACTCGCCAACACCGTACTCCCGGGCGCCGGCTGGTTTCTCGCCGCCCTCATCTGCATCGGCGGCCTCGTCTTCAATGTGGGCAACATCGCCGGAACCGGCCTCGGCACGAACGTTCTGTTCGGCATCGACCCGAAGATCGGCGGGCTCATATCGGCCGCCATAGCCATCGCCATCTTCCTGAGCAAGCGCGCCGGCGTGGCCCTCGACAAGATCGTGGTCGTGCTCGGCGCGGTCATGATTCTGCTTATCGGGTACGTGGCGATCGTGTCGCAACCACCGCTCGGTGAAGCCCTCAAGAATGCCGTCATTCCCGACAACGTCGACTTTCTCATCATCACCACCCTCATCGGCGGCACCATCGGCGGGTACATTACCTATGCCGGGGCGCACCGCATGATCGACGCCGGCGTCTCCGGCCCCGAAAACGTGGGCGAGATCACCAAGAGCTCCGTTCTCGGAATCATCATTACCGGTGTCATCCGCGTGCTGTTGTTCCTGGCGATTCTCGGCGTCGTCGCCGGCGGAGTGGCCCTCACCAGTGACAACCTCGCGGCCGAAGCGTTCCAGTCAGCAGCCGGCGACATCGGCCTCAAGCTGTTCGGCGTGATTCTCTGGGCCGCTTCGATCACCTCGGTCATAGGCGCCGCATACACATCGATCTCCTTCGTCACGACCGCGAAGACCTCGCCGCGGGTGCGCAGCATCGCCACCTGCGTGTTCATCGCGGTGTCGGCCACGGTCTTCACCCTGCTCGGCCAGGCCCCGGCCACGCTGCTCATCATGGCCGGCGCCGTGAACGGGCTCATTCTGCCCGTCGGTTTCGCGGTCATCCTCTGGGTGGCGTGGCGCCGCCGCGACCTGCTCGGCGGCTACATCTACCCCAAGTGGCTGCTCGTTATCGGTGTCGCCGCCTGGCTGCTCACCCTGTATCTGGGTTACCGCTCGCTCGGCGGCCTCGCGGCGCTGTGGGCGTGACCGCACTCGACCGGGCCGCTCTTTCGCCCGCCGAGGCCCGTGCGCTCTTCCGCGGCGGACTCGCCACACCGACGGCGGGCTGGTCGAGCGGATTCACCCAGGCCAATCTCATCATCGTGCCGAAGGAGCAGGCCTTCGACGTGCTGCTCTTCGCCGAGCGCAACCCCAAGCCGTGCCCGATTCTCGGGGTGCTCGAGGCCGGCCAGACCGCCGGCCCGCTGCTGTCCGGCGGCGACATTCGCACGGACGTCGGCCGTTACAGGGTCTACGAGAACGGTGTGCTCGTGGCCGAACCGACCGACCTGACGGCCTGGTGGCGCGACGACCTGGTCACCTTCATCGTCGGCTGCAGCTTCACCTTCGAGGCTGCATTGCAACAGGCTGGCATTCCGATCGCCCACATCGAGCAGGGTCGCAACGTGCCGATGTATCGCACCAACCGGCGCTGCGCATCCGCTGGCAGTATGGCCGGGCCGCTGGTCGTGTCGATGCGCCCCATCCGTGCCGATCGAGTAGCGGATGCCGCGCGCATCACCGCCCGCTACCCCGCCGTGCACGGCGCCCCCGTACACAGTGGGGATCCGGCCGATCTGGGCATCCGCGACCTCGCCAGCCCCGATTTCGGCGACGCGGTGACCGTGCCCGACGGCTTCGTGCCCGTGTTCTGGGCTTGCGGCGTCACACCGCAGGCGGCCGTGATGGAGTCCCGTCCGCCGCTCGCGATCGGCCACGCCCCCGGCCACATGCTCATCACGGATGCCCGAGACTCCGACTACCTCGTGCCGTAGGCCCGCTGGGCGCCGGTTTGCGCAAGCGGATGCCGCGTCGCTGCCCTACACGCGCGCGTGCGCCTCGAGCAGCTGTTGCTCGGCCCGGCGCAGGTAGTCGACCATGAGCGCGGCCGCCTCGGAGCGCTCCCCCGCCTCGAATTTCGCCAGGATGATGGCGTTGTCGTCGATGTAGGGCGCGTGGAATAGGGGATCGGCCACCATCGAGTGGAACACCAGCCGCATCTCGGCAAGCACCTGCGTCATCTGCGCATTAAGACGGTCGCTTCCGGTAAGCGCGACGACCCCGGCGTGGAAGTCCTGGTTGGCGCTGGCCATGCCCGGCACCGAACCGTCGGTGCGGGCTGACCGGGCACGCGCGATGGCGGTGTGGAGGGCATCCGTTGTGTAATCGGTCGACCAGGTGAGCGCGGCCGGTTCGAGAAAGCGGCGCACCCGGTAGATCTCGTGGATGTCGTCGGCGGTCGGGCGGGTCACGAACACGCCACGGTTGGGGATGCGGGTAACGACGTGTTCGCGGGCCAGGGTCGCGAAGGCCTCCCGCAAGGTGTTGCGGGAGACGCCGAGCACCTCGCACAGCGGTTCCTCCGACAGCTTCGCGCCGGGTGCGAGCTGACCGGCCGAAATGCGCTCGCGCAGCATCGACGCGGCCCACTGGCCCGTTTCGGCGTGGCGCACATCGACGCTCTGGCGACGCAGGTCGGGGAGGATCTCGTCGAGGGTCATACCCACACAGTATCGACTCTCGCGCTCAAGCCTCGATGGTCGCGACGACGGCGTGCACGGCCACCGCGTCGCCGGGAGTCACGATCAGCCCCACGAGGCGGCCGGAACGGTGCGCGACGACGGTCGATTCCATTTTCATGGCTTCGAGCACCAGCAGCGGATCGCCCGCGGCGACCGTGGCGCCAGCGTCGACGAGCCACTTGACCACGGTGCCGCTCATGGTGGAGCGCAGCTCGGCCGGATCGGTCAGCTCGATCGGCGCTGGCGCCACCGGCTTGCTGCCCTGCGCAAAACTGGCCAGCAGGTTCTCCGGCAGGCCGAGCGCCACCCGGCGCCCGTCGAGTTCGATCGTGATCGTGCGGCGAGCCAGGGCCGGGGCTACCGGCATGAGTGAGGAATCAGCGGCAATCTGCTCGGCGAACTCGGTTTCGATCCAGCTCGTGTACACGCCTAGCCGATCAGGCCCAATGAACGCGGGCAGGTTCACCACCGCACGGTGAAACGGCAGCACGGTGGGCAGGCCCGCGATCTCGAACTCGGCGAGCGCCCGGCGGGCCCGCCGAAGGGCCTGGGCCCGGTCGGCGCCGGTGACGATGAGTTTGGCGAGCAGCGAATCAAATTGCGGAGCCACCGCATCACCAGAGCGGATGCCGGCATCAACCCGAATTCCCGGCCCGGTCGGCACGGTGAACGCCGTCACTGTGCCCGGTGACGGCAGAAATCCGCGGCCGGGGTCTTCGGCGTTGATACGGAATTCGAAGGAGTGGCCGTGCGGCACCGGGTCGTCGGCGACCGGCAGCGGCCCGCCGGCGGCGATGGCGAGCTGGGCGAGGACGAGGTCGACGCCGGAGGTCTCTTCGGTGATCGGGTGCTCCACCTGCAGGCGCGTGTTCACCTCGAGAAAAGAGATACTGCCGTCGTCGGCCAGCAGGTATTCCACGGTACCGGCACCGACATACCCGGCCTCCCGGCAGATGGCTTTCGCCGAGGTGTAGATGAGGTCGCGCTGGTCCGCGGTGAGAAACGGTGCCGGCGCTTCCTCGACGAGCTTCTGGTTGCGGCGCTGCAGCGAGCAGTCCCGGGTGCCGACGACGATCACGGCGCCGTTGCCGTCGGCCAGAATCTGCGCTTCGACGTGGCGGGGCTTGTTCAGAAAGCGCTCCACGTAGCATTCGCCGCGCCCGAACGCCGCAACGCTCTCGCGCACGGCGGAGTCGAACGATTCCTCGATGGCATCCAGCTCCCAGACGACCTTCATGCCGCGGCCGCCGCCGCCGAACGCCGCCTTGATTGCCACCGGCAGACCGTGCTCCTCGGCGAAGGCGCGCACCTCGGCCGCGGTCTCAACGGTGCCGTTCGACCCCGCCACGAGCGGAGCACCCACCCGCACGGCGATCTCGCGCGCCGAGACCTTGTTGCCGAGCAGCCGAATGCTCTCCGGGCTCGGGCCGATCCAGACCAGCCCGGCGTCCTGCACGGCTTGGGCGAAGTCAGCGTTCTCCGACAGAAATCCGTAGCCGGGGTGTATGGCGTCGGCACCGGCGCGGCGCGCGATGGCCAGCAGTTTCGGCACGTTCAGGTAGGTGTCGGCCGGGCTGTTGCCGCCAAGCGCATAGGCCTCGGTGGCCAGCCCCACGTGCAGCGCGTCGGCGTCGACGTCGGCGTAGACGGCGACCGAGTCGAGCCCAGCGTCAGAACAGCCGCGAATGATGCGCACGGCGATTTCGCCACGGTTGGCGATGAGTACTTTCTGCACGGTTCAGCTCTCGTTTGAAGGAATTGGAGTGAAGCGGATGCGCGCGCCCGTTACGAGCTGCGCCGCCCGGTCGAGGTCGGCGTGCAGCACCACGCCGAGCACCGGGTAACCGCCGGTGACCGGGTGGTCAGCGAGGAATAACACCGGAACGCCCGAGGCCGGCAGCTGGATAGCGCCGGCGACGGTGCCCTCGCTCGGCAGTTCGCCGCCGTGCGCCCGCTCGAGGGCCGGCCCATCCAGGCGCAGGCCGATGCGGTTGGACTGCGCGGTGACGACCCAGTCGGTGCGGTCGAAATCGGCGAGGATGTCGGCACTGAACCAGTCGGCGCGCGGGCCGGGAACGTAGCGCAGCACGGTAACCTCCGCGGGCGGGGCCGGCGAGGGTTCGGCCGCCCCGACCACGCTCGTCGGCGCAGCCGGCAGCACCGTCAGTTCGGTGCCGGCAACGAGCGGCGCCGGACCGACGCCGGACATGGAGTCGGTCGAGCGGCTGCCAAGCACGAGCGGCAGGTCGAAACCGCCGCGTACGGCGAGATAACTGCGCACGCCCCACAGCGGGGCGCCGAGGGTCAGCCGTTCGCCGGTGTGCAGCGCGAACGGGGCGTCGGTGGGTACAACGCGGGGTGCGGCATCCGTTCTGCTGATCGTGATGAGAACGGATGCCCCAGCCACGGCGAGCACCTGCTCGGTGCTGGCGTCGAGCACGAGGCCGCCGAGGGCGTTTTCGAGCACTGCGGCGGAGGCGGGGTTGCCAACCAGTCGGTTGGCGCGGCGCAGGGCTCCGCGGTCGAGGGCACCGGCGCCGGCCACGCCGAGGTGGGCGAGGCCGGGGCGGCCGAGATCCTGCACGGTGGTCTGCGGCCCGGGCTGCACGACGACAAGGTCGGCGGGCAGGTCGGCGGGCGCCGTCGGGGCCGTCGGCGCGGCCCGCACGAACTCGTGCACGGCCCGAAATTGCACCCGGTTACCGGGCTGCAGCAGGGCCGGCTGATCGCGGTCGAGGCTCCACAGGGCGGCGTCGGTGCGGCCGATCAGCTGCCAGCCACCAGGAGTGACCCGCGGATACACCGCCGAATAACCGTCGGCGAGCGCCACCGCACCGGCCGGAACGGCCTTGCGCGGGCTGCTGCGCCGGGAGACGGTGAGCCGGTCGTCACCGACGAGATAGGCGAAGCCGGGGGCGAAGCCGCCGAACGCGGCGGTCCATAGCTGCCCGGTGTGCGCCGCGATCAGACCGTCGCGGTCGAGGCCGGTGAACTCTGCGACCTCTTCGAGGTCGTCGCCGTCGTAGATCACGTCGATGGTCACGAGCTCGTCCGGCCCGGAGTCGGCGGTGCGCGGCGCGATCGCGCGCAGCCCAGCCGCAAAGCCGCGGGCCGCTGCTGCCGAATCGGCAGTCACGAGCACGGTTTCGGCAGCGGCGACGACGTCGACCTGGCCGGGCAGCGGATGCTCACGCAGCGCCTCATACAGGCCGAGCACCTCACTCAGCCCGCCCAGCTGCACCAGCACGGCTCGGTCGCCCACGGCGCGAATGGATCGAATGGGGGTGGGCATCCGCTAGACGAAACTCGCCACGAAAACGCCGGCGGCCAGCAGCGCGGAGCGCACCGCGGCGGCCAGCCGCACGGCGTCGGGGGTGTCGCCGTGCAGGCAGATGCTCTCTGCCGGCACCGCGATGACCGAACCGTCGACGGCGACGACGGTTCCCTCGAGGGCGAGGCGCACGACCTGCGCCGTGACCGCCTCGACCGAGTGCAGCACCGCGCCGGGCAGCGTGCGTGACACCAGGCTGCCGTCGGCGTTGTAGGCACGGTCCGCGAAGGCTTCGGCCACGGTGCGGAGGCCCGCGGCCTGGGCGGCCCGTTCGATCTCGCTGTTCGGCAACACCATGAGCGGCAGGCACGGGTCGACGGCGAGCACGGCATCGACCACGGCCTGCGCCTGCACCGGGTGACGGGCGATCGTGTTGTAGAGGGCGCCGTGCGGTTTCACGTAACGCACCGCGGTGCCGGCAGCGCGGGCGAGGGCCTGCACGGCGCCGATCTGGTAAATCACGTCGTTACTAAGTTCGGCCGCATCCATCTCGATGAAGCGGCGGCCGAATCCGGCCAAGTCGCGGTAGCCGGGGTGTGCGCCCACCATGACACCGGCGGCAGCCGCAGCAGCGCAAGTGGCGCGAATGGTCGTGGGGTCGCCGGCGTGGAACCCGCCGGCGACATTGACGCTCGTGACCGAGGCGATAATGGCGGCGTCGTCGCCGAAGGTCCAGTTGCCGAAGGACTCTCCGACGTCGCTGTTCAGATCGATGGTTGGCATGGTCCCCGTCTTTCGTTCACCCTAGACTGCCGTATTTCTGTGTATTGTTCAACAATCTCTGTAAAATCAGCCCTGAATCCAGAGGAGTGCGACCTGGACTGACCGTTTTACACCCCTAATGGGCGCACCCCATAAGGGGTAGACAGCGAGTGCACTCCTCAATATTGTATTAATACCTGCGGCAACAAGGTCCGCTGGTTGCGATCGATAACTGGAGTGAAGCACATGATGCGAAGCAAAGTTAAGACCGGCGCCCTTTCGGCGCTTCTGATCGGCACGTTGGTCGGTGCCGGCGGTTTTCTGTCGGCCGGCGCAGCCTCGGCCGCAATCGCGCCCGAGTTGACAGGCACCACCTCGTCAGCGGATGTCGACCGCTGGGTCGTTCCGCAGACCCAACAGGGCGGTGACTACTGGACCCCGGAGCGTATGCAGTCCGCCATACCCGGCGAGGTCCTGGTACAGGACAACGTGGCGGCCGGAGCGATCGGTGCTGTCGCGGCCGGAGCCACCTCCCTGGTGTCCCCGCAGGCAGCGGACTCGAGCCCGTCGCCCACAGCCACCCAGGTCTCCCCGATTTCCCACATCGGTAAAATCTTCTTCACCCTCGGCGGCACCGACTACGTCTGTTCCGGCAACGCCATCTCCGCGACTAACGAGAACACTGTCGTCACCGCCGGGCACTGCGTCAACGAAGGCCCCGGCAATTTCGCCTCACGCCTCATCTTCGTGCCGGCCTACGAGAACGGCTCCGCCCCGTTCGGCCAGTGGAATGCCACCGAGCTCTACGCTCCCACCCAGTGGAGCAACAGCGGTGATATCAGCTACGACACCGGCTTCGCCGTGGTCTCCTCGCCCACCGGCACGTCGCTGAGCGACAGCGTCGGCGCGTCCGGAGTCACGTTCAACCAGAGCCGTGGCCTCACCTACACGGCCTACGGTTATCCGGCAGCTGCGCCCTTCACCGGCGAGACCCTGCAGTCCTGCTACGGCACGGCCAGCGCCGACCCCTACGGCCAGACCCAGTCCCAGGGAATCCCGTGCGACATGACCGGCGGCTCCTCGGGCGGCCCGTGGATGATCGGCAGCGGCTCCACCGGCCTGCAGAACTCGGTCAACAGCTTCGGCTACAACAACATCGCGAACACCATGTTCGGGCCCTACTGGGGCTCGGTCATCCAGAACGCCTATGTCGCCGCGTCAGCCTGACCCGAGCGGCGCAGACCCGGTTGCCCGGCAGCGCCTCAATCCCGACGCAACCGACTGGCCCGACGTAACCGACTGGGACGACGAACGGATGCGCGCGGCCCGGCCGCGCGTCATCCGCCTGAACCCCGACGGGTCGCGCGTGCACGACGCGACAACCGAACAATCGGAAGCCGACACGGAGACCCCGCCGCCGGCATCCTGAAACAGGGAAGGCCCCGTCCGAAACTCGGACGGGGCCTTCCCCTTCCCCTTGCCGGCAGGCGGCAGGCGGCAGGCGGCAGGCGGCAGCACGCTCCTCCTGCTCATAGCTCGGAGCAAGCTCCCCCTGCTAGCAGTTCGGCGCCAGCTCCCCCTGCTAGTAGCTCGGCGCCAGCTCCTCGACCGTGAAGGCGGCCTCGGTGGTGTCCTCGATGTCCTGCAGGCTCACGCCGGGGGCGCGCTGCCGCAGCACGAGGCCGGTTGGCGTCACATCGAAGACGGCCGTGTCGCTGATGATGCGATCCACGACGCGTACGCCGGTCAGCGGCAGGGTGCACTCGGTGACGATCTTCGGGGTGCCATCCTTGGCGACGTGTTCGGTCAGCACGACCACGCGCGGGGTTCCGGCCACGAGATCCATCGCGCCGCCCATACCCTTGACCATTTTGCCGGGGATGGTCCAGTTGGCGAGGTCACCCTGGCCGGAGACCTGCATGGCACCGAGGATGGCGACCTTCACGTGCCCGCCGCGGATCATGCCGAACGAGGTCGCCGAATCGAAGATCGACGCCCCCGGCAGCACCGTAACGGTCTGCTTGCCGGCGTTGATGAGGTCGGCATCTTCCTCGCCCTCCCACGGGAACGGCCCCATGCCGAGCAGCCCGTTCTCGCTCTGCAGCGTCACCTGAATTCCCTCGGGCAGGTTGTTGGCCACGAGCGTTGGAATGCCGATGCCGAGGTTCACGTAGTCGCCGTCGCTCAGTTCCTGCGCCGCGATCGCGGCCATTTCATCTCTGGTCCACGCCATGATCTACTCCCCTGCCTGTACACCGGCCAGCACGGGCCGACTGCGCACGGTGCGCTGTTCGATGTCTTTGACCCGGGCCGAGGCCTGAACCAGGCGCTGCACGAAGACGCCCGGAGTAATCACGTGATTCGGATCGATCTCGCCGGGCTGCACAATAATCTCGGCCTCCGCGATCGTCATAATGCCGGCGGTCGCGACCACCGGGTTGAAGTTGCGCGCGGTAAAGCGGTACTCGAGGTTGCCCAGGGTGTCGGCGCGCCAGGCCTTGACCAGCGCGACGTCGGCAACGATTCCGCGTTCCTGCAGGTAGGTCTCCCCGTCGAAATCGGCGAGCGGCTTGCCCTCGGCGATCAACGTGCCGACGCCGGTTTTGGTATAGAACGCGGGAATTCCCGCGCCGCCGGCCCGCAACCGCTCGGCCAGGGTGCCCTGGGGACTGAACTCCACCTCGAGCACGCCGGCCAGAAACTGTTCGGCGAACAGTTTGTTCTCGCCGACATAGGACGCGATGACTTTGCGCACCTGCCCGGCTTCGAGCAACACGCCCAGGCCTTTGCCGTCGACGCCCATATTGTTCGAGACGACGGTGAGATCTTTCACAGCGGATGCCCGCACCGCGTCGATGAGATCCGCCGGAATGCCGCTGAGCCCGAAACCGCCGACCGCAAGCACCATCCCGTCGCGCAGGACGTCGTGCAGCGCCTCGCTGGCGCTGGCCTGAACCTTGGACATACGTTCTCCTCATCGAGTTGGTGTTGCGCCTGCCGCCTTGTCCACCTTGTGGACATCGGCCGATATCGTCATGCTATTCAGGCCCGATAAGCCCTGTCAAACCTTAGATTTCTTAGTTTCCACCTCGTGAACAGTAGGATATTAATCATCCACAATATGGACACAGGAGGCGAAATGATCTCTCAACCAGCCGCATCGGACGTGCCGACGCCACCCGGCGCGTCGCCAGCACCGGCCGGGCAATCAGGTCGCGATGCCTCGGTTCACGCCGCCCGCCCAGAACGCGGCGCCCAGCCGGCTCAGAGCGCACACCCTGACCGTGGCGCACAACCCGCACAGTCGATTCCGGGAGCACAGGTCGTCGGCCGGATCGCCCTACTGCTGCGCCTGGTCGGGCGCAACCCGGCCGGCACTCCCTTGGCCGAGATCGTGCGGGACTCGGGCCTGACCCGGCCCACCGTGCACCGGCTGCTCACCTCGCTCGCCGCCGAGGGCCTGCTCGACCATGATCCAGTGCGCCGCACGTGGCACTACGGCCCCGAGGTGTTCGTCATGGGCACCGTCGCCGCGGCGCGCTATCCGATCGAAGAGCTCGCGCGGCCGAGCCTCGTGCGCCTGGCCGAGGAGACCGGGGAGAGCGCCTTCCTGTCCATTCGACGCGGCGCCGAAACCGTGTGTCTGCTCCGCGAAGAGGGCAGCTTTCCCATCCGCTCCTTCGTGCTGCACGAGGGGGTGCGCTTTCCGCTGGGCGTCGCCTCCGCTGGAATGGCCATTCTGGCCTACCTGCCCGAGACCGAAGTGGATGCCCTCCTCGCCGACACAGGATCCGTCGACACCGAGACCCTCGCGGCTCGCTGGGGCGCCCAGCACTCCCCCGCGAGCATCCGCGCTAATCTCAAACGCACCCGAGTGACGGGCTATGCGGTCAACCCAGGACTCATCCTCGAGGGCAGCTGGGGCATGGGCGCCGCGATCTTCGATCGCAGCGGTCGCCCGGGCTGGGCGCTCTCCCTCACCGGCATCGAGCCACGATTCAAGCCCGAGCGGCAGAAGGTTCTGGGTCAGCTTCTGCTCGACGAGGCCAGCCGCATCACCCAGACCCTGCAGCGCCCCCCGATAGCCTGACCGCCCGCGCAATGCCAGTTTCGGCCCCGCGTCCCTCGTTGTCGCGCGCAACTTGACGCCGTCGGCCCCAGCACCCGTGCCGCCCTGCATGGGGTGCCATCTTCAACCCCATGAACTCGGCCTGGCCACGCGAGGTACCCTCCCGGACCGGGCATGAAAACAGCCCCGACCGAGGCCGGGGCTGTTCTTACAGTCTGAGTGGAGCTAAGGAGATTCGAACTCCTGACCTTCTCATTGCGAACGAGACGCGCTACCAACTGCGCCATAGCCCCAAACTGCCTTTGAAGAATATCACGGGCTGGCCGCCACTTTCTCCGCTTCCCGCCCGAGCCGCCAATTAGACGGCGCGACGACGACGCAGCACGGCGTCGAGGTCGGTCATGCCGGGGCTGGTTTCGCCAACGATTCCCATCGACGCGAAACGGTTCGGCACCGCAGCCGCTGCGGGCCTGGCGATCGGCGTGGCGGCCCGGATTGCTTCCTCGGCGAGCGCTGCGGCGCGGCGCGTGACCTCCGCCTCGGCGGCGGCCTTTCGCAACTGATTGGCCGCTTCAACGGATGCCATCGCCGTCTGCGCAATGGATCCGCGCGAGAGATGCATCGCTCGCGGCACCGGCTGCGGCGTCCAGGTCGCCGCGGCAACCGGGGTCTCCTCAAGCTGCACGGGCTCAAAGGCCTGGCCGACCAGAACGGGCAACACCACGGGGGCGTCCACGCGCACCACACGCGCCGAACGGGCAACCGTGGCCAGCCCGCCGAGAATGCCGAACGCGGCCACCATGACAACCCCGCCACCGACAAAAGCGGTGAACGAGCCAGCCAGGGCGGGAGCGATCCCAGTCACGGCCAGCACGAATCCGGCCAGCAGAATCAGCGACACCAGGCCGCGGAAACGGCGCAGCCGCCGAAGCTTCGAAACGGGCGACTCCGCCACGCGCGGCGCTGCGGCAGCAGCGACGGCCGCAGCGGCGCGGCGAACGTCGCGGGCAGCATCCGCCACCGCTTGCGCTTCGGCCCGTTCGGCCTGCTCAGCCCGCGCCAGTACGCGTTGCTGCTCGGCCACGGTGCGGGCGGTCGCTTCGAGTCGCACCTGGTGCGGCACCTCGGCGGTTTCGGCCAGGATGCGCAGCGTTTGCTGCAGCCGCACGGCGTTTTTTTCGGTCGCCTGGTACTGCTTGCGGCGCGACCAGGTGGGCATCAGGTAAGCAACCCAGAGCACGGCGGCCACCGCCACCATGACCCCGCCACCCAATGCCTCATTACTCATGTTGACAACGGTAAGAGGCGCAGCGGCCAGAGCCGATGATTACCGGTGGCGTGTCACCGAAGTTAATACGCTGATTCCGCCCCCGAACGGGGCAAATCGGGGCGATCATCGAACGATGACCCGCACCGGATGCGCGGCCGACTCGAGATCGGCCGCGGTGACCGTGGCGGCATCCGCTGGCACCAGACCATCATGCCAGCGGCGCAGCACGCCCTGGGTGAGTTCCTCGGCGACCAAACCGAAGCAGAAATGGTCGCGCCAGTCACCGTTGATGTGAATGTAGCGGCGACGCAATCCCTCATAGCGAAAGCCGAGTTTCTCCACGACCCGCAGGCTCGCCTTGTTCTCCGGGCGGATGCAGATCTCCATGCGGTGCAGGCCGAGCTGATAGAAGCAGTAGTCGGTCGCGAGCGCCACGGCCATCGGCGTGATCGACTGGCCGGCGAACTTCTCACTCACCCAGTAGCCGATGGTCGCCGATGACAGTGATCCCCAGGTGATCGACGACACGTTCAGCTGGCCCGCCAATTCGCCGTTGCTTTCGATGATGAATGGCAGACCGTTACCCGACCGCGAATGCGTCAATAGGCTCCGGATGCTCGCGCGCGTGTCGAAAGACATCGGCGCGTACGGGTTCGTCGCCTCCCACTTGCGCAGCCAGGAACGGTTGGCCAGAAGTTCGCCCTCGAGGGCGCGGGCGTCGCGCAATCGGATCGGGCGCAGGGTGACGGCCCCCTCGCGAAGGGTGGGAATAGCGATCGGCACGGTTCGCCTGTCTGTCGTGGGCTGAAATCCCCGGTGGGGCTCTGTAAAACGTTAGTCGAGCGTGGCGACGAATTCGTGCAGCCAGGGCTTGAGGTCGCGCCCGAGGTCTTCGCGATCGACGGCGAGTTGCACGATGGCCTTGATGTAGTCGAGCCGGTCGCCGGTGTCGTAACGACGCCCACGAAAGATGAGGCCATAGACGCCGCCAGTGGTTTCGGGGTTGACGGCCATTTCCTGCAGGGCATCGGTCAACTGAATTTCATTGCCCTTGCCCGGCGCGGTGTGCTCGAGAATGTCGAACACCTCCGGACGCAACACATAGCGGCCGATAATGGCGAGGTTTGAGGGAGCATCTTCTTGGCTGGGCTTTTCGACCAGCCCGGTGATGCGCACGACGTCAGGGTCGTCGGTCGTTTCGACCGCGGCCGCGCCGTACAGGTGAATCTGCGACGGGTCGACCTCGAGCAGCGCCACGATGCTGGTGTTGCGCTTGCCCTGCTCCTCGAGCATGCGGGTGAGCAGGGGGTCGCGGGCGTCGATGATGTCGTCACCGAGCAGCACCGCGAAGGGCTCGTTGCCCACGTGCATGCGCGAGCGCAGCACGGCGTGGCCGAGGCCGCGCGGGTCACCCTGGCGCACATAGTGGATATCGGCGAGTTCGTTGGATTCGCGCACCTTGGCGAGCCGGGTCTGGTCGCCTTTGCGTTCGAGCATGGCCTCCAGCTCGGTCATGCGGTCGAAGTGGTTCTCCAGGGCGTTCTTGTTGCGCCCGGTGACCATCAGCACGTCGCTGAGCCCGGCCGCAACGGCTTCCTCAACGACATACTGGATGGCCGGCTTGTCAACGACGGGCAGCATCTCCTTCGGCATGGCCTTGGTCGCTGGGAGGAAGCGTGTTCCGAGTCCAGCTGCGGGAATGACGGCTTTAGTAATCGGGGTACCCATGGGCACTAGGTTAGTGGCAAGTAGGATGCCTTATATGGACTCCGACATTGGTCATCGAAAGCGTGCGCTAAGAGCGGAGCTGCGCGAGCGTCGCCAGAATATGACCTCCTCGGAGCGTGAATCGGCCACGGCCGGATTCACCGCAAACCTGCAGAGCCTCGTCCTGGACCTCTCCGCCCGATCGATTTCCTGCTATCTGTCGGCGCGCAATGAACCCGATACCCGGCCCTTTCTCAACTGGGCAACGGCAGAGGGCATCCGTATTCTGTTTCCCATTTCTCGCGAAGACGGTCTGCTGGACTGGACCGTCGGCGACGGCGAAGAAGAATTCACCGGCATTTCCGGGGTTCCCGAAGCGGTCGGAACCTTGCTCGGCCCGATCGCCATCAACGATGTCGACCTCATCATCGTGCCGGCAGCGGCCATCGACGAGTCCGGTCTGCGCATGGGCTGGGGCCGCGGCTACTTCGACAAGACCCTCGGTTCGATGGAAAAGTGCCCGCCGGTCTACGCCGTCGTCTTCGACAGCGAATACCTCGACGAGGTTCCCCGCGAGGTGCACGACCAACCGGTCAACGGGCTCGTCACCCCGACCAGAATCATCGCGTTCTGACCATTTAATACCGCTCGTGAGCCCCTTTCTGCATGTGACGGGGCGCCAGCGCGCCTAACCTTAGTTCTGGCGGGCATTTTGCCTGTCGGCTCAACCAGCTGGAGATGCAGTGCCTACCTACTCTTACCGTTGCACCGAGTGCGACACCGCCTTCGACATCCAGCAGGCCTTCACCGACCACTCGCTCACGGTGTGCCCGACCTGCCAGGGCAAACTGCGCAAGGTGTTTTCGTCGATCGGCGTGACCTTCAGCGGCTCCGGTTTCTACAGCAACGACTCCAAATCGGATGCGAAGCGGTCCAACCCGAATCTCGACCGCAAGCCGAGCGAAAGCTCGAGCGACAAGTCCGACTCCTCGGCGAGTAAACCGGCCGAGACCAAGACCGAGAAGAAGGCGGACAGCACACCCGCCAAGTCCGCGGCCCCCTCCGTTCCGGCCGCCAAGGCGTCCTAGAGCATGGCGCTGACCAAGACGGTCGCCCAAGTCATTCGTTTGGAGCACCCAGTGATCAACGGTTTCAAAGAATTCATCATGCGCGGCAACGTAATCGACCTCGCCGTCGCCGTCGTCATCGGCACGGCGTTCACCGCCCTCGTCACGTCGATCGTTACGAGCATTTTCAACCCGCTCATCGCGTCGATCTTCAAGGCGGACTCGCTCGCTAAAGCGCTCCCGTTGACTCTTCCCGGTGGCGACAAAATTCTGTTCGGAGCCGTCATCGGTGCCCTGATCAACTTTCTACTGATCGCCGCGGTCGTCTATTTTCTGATCGTGCTGCCGCTGAACAAGCTCAAGGAAGCCCAGGACCGACGCCGCGCAGCCGGGGTTCCCTCCGAGGTCGTCGCCGACCCCACGACCGAGCTCGACCTGCTCACCGAGATCCGCGACCTGCTGGCCAAAAATGCCGCCGCAACGCCGCCCGACCAGGGGCCCAAGCACTAACTACCAGTGCGGCGGGCGATCCTGCCGCAACTGTGCCTCATTCGCGCTGGGCCCACTTCCCGTGTGCGCAACGCCACCCTCTTCGCGCAGCACCGGCGGGTGCGGGTTCGGGTCGGTGTCCGGTGCCGGCAGCAGCTTGGCGCGGCGGGCCGTGCCTGCGGCCTTCACGATCGGCTGACGCTCGGTACCCAGGCGCTGTGCACCTTCTGAAGCGCTCACGCGTTGGGCCGTCTCGGGTCGATGGTGGGCGCGTCACCGGTCGCAAAGGGACGAGCATCCGTTTGAGGAACGCCGGCGATCGCGGCGACGCGTGCGGCGACGGCGTCTGGATTGCTGAACAGTTCGAAGCTGTGCACGCGCAGGTAGTGCCAGCCGAGGCGGCGCAGCACTTCGGGGCGCAGCCGCAGGGACTCGCGCAGGCTCGCGCGGCCGACCACGGCATCCGTTTCAACGACGATCGCGCGGGTGCCGTAGGAGGCGGCCAGGGCGAGCTTGCCGCGGTGCCCGAGACGCACGCTGAGGCCGAGCTTTTCGAGGCGGCCGCCGAGGTCGACGAGCATGGCCTCGCTCGCGTCGGGCACCTGCACCTCGTCGCGGCGTGCCTCGGTCTCGCTGAGCACCTGCGACAGCGCCAGGATGCCGTGGCGCTGGCGATCCACCTCGATGTCTTCGGGGCGGAAGCACGAGACGATGTCGAGGGCACGGCGGGCGCGCGTCATACCGATCGCGAGCAGGCGTTCGCCGCCGGGTTCACCGAGCGAACCGAAGTTCGACAGCAGGCGGCCGTGCGGGGTGCGGCCGTAGCCGATCGAGAAGATGACCCGGTCGCGGCTCTGCGCCACGGCCTGCTCGAGAGTGAGCACGGTGAACGGTTCGCTGCGGTCCTTCAGAATGAAATCCGACAGGTCGGTGCGTTTGGCGAAGGCGGCCAGCACGGCCTGCTGCACGCGCACAGCGTGCCGGGTGCTCGCCGTGATCACCATGAGCGATTCGCGTGGACGCTTTGACGCGTGGTCGAGCACGAGGTCGACGACCTTCACGACCTCCGCATCCACGCTCTCAATCGCGCCGCTGTCGGCGTCGGGCATGCCGCGGCCGCCGGCCACATAGTTGATGGTGAGGCTGCCGTGACCGAGAAAACTTCCGGCCCAGGGCAGCGAATCGATGCGGCCACCGTAGAAGCGGTGGTTGACCAGTTCGGCGAGGTCTTCGCCGCCGGCCCGGTAGCTGCGGGTGAGCGTCAGTGTCGGCAGTAGTTCGCCGAGCCGGGCCAGGGCGGAGTCGGCGTGCAGGGCGTCGACCGACACGTCGGGCGCGGCCGTCTCCCCTGAGCCGGCGATACCGGTCTCGAAGGCCGACGGTGTCTGGGTGACCGGGTCACCGAACGCCACGATCTGGCGTCCGCGGCGAATCGCGCCGACGTTTTCGGCGAGGGTCGTCGCTCCGGCATCGACGAGCAGCACGGTGTCGAAGGTGATCTGGTCGCTGATGCCGGCGATCTCGTAGGGCGAGGCGAGCCAGACCGGCGCGAGCACGCGGCCGAGGTGCGGGGCGACCTCGTTGAGCCGGGCTGGCGTGGCCCGGTCGGCGCGCAGCAGGCGGCGCAGCTGGTCGGCCTCCTCGGGAAAGTCGACGACACCGATCTTCCAGGTTTCGGCCAGCAGCCAGGCCAGCAACTTGCCCGAAGCGGATGCGTGCGCCTCGTCGACGAGTTTGAAATCGGCTTCGAGGCGGTCCAGTACCGCCGTGTTCGCGTTCAGCAGTGCCCGGTCGCTCGCGAGCATGATCTCGAGCACGGACTGCCACCAGGCCAATTCGAGTTCGGCAGCGACGTTCTCCTCCGACACGTGCCGCTGGGACAGGTCGGTCATCAGCGGGTCGAGGTTGTGCTCGCGCAGCGTTGCGAGCAGCGCGGTGCGCTCGTGCAGGTTGGCGAGCACCTCACTCTCGGCGGCGAGGCCCGAGATCATCGCGGTCAGCTCACCGATCTGACGCCCGGCGAGGATGCGCGGTGTGCCAGTGGTGCCCAGCGGAACGTCGAGCAGACCGAGGTCTTCGGAGACGCGCTGAAAAGCGACGTGCACGTCGTTGATGCCGACCGGTACCTCGGGCGTCACTCCGGCGGCGGCGTAGCGCTGCCAGAGGGTGCGCTGGTCCTGGATCCGGCGCAGGCTCTCGTTCATATCGCTGACCCGCACGCCGGGGCGCTGGTACTCCTCGGCGAGCTTGCGCAAGCGGCGCCGGCTGGCCGAGCTCATCTCGGAGGATTCACGCCGCGACGACGTGGCGGCGATCAGTTCGGTCAGCGAGCGGTCGTAGACGCCCGGCTGGAATTTGTCGAGGGTTTCCCGAATATCGAGCAGCAGGCGCAGGTAGATGCCGAGTTCGTTGATCGTCTCGAACGGGCGCAGCCGGGTCTGGCCGATCAGGCCGTTGGCGCGTTCAAGCAACCGCGGCAGTTCAACCTGGTTGATGCGCTTGGCGAGTTGATGCGAGTTGGCGGCATCCGCTGAGGAGGTGAAGGAGGCGCCGTACCAGGGTGAGTCGCCGGGGCCGTACCGAAACTCGCCGAGGATAGCGGCTTTGATCAGGGTATTGGCGGCGGCGGATCGGGAGTGAGCGAGCAGTTCGAGAGCGTGCCGGTCGAGCCGGGCCGTCGTCGACGGCGGCTGCGGCAGCTGCGCGAGGCGCGCGAGCTCACCGAGGGCGTCGAGGACAGAGACGCCGAGCGCCGAATCGCGGCGGGTGAGCGCCGAGCGATAGTCGAGCAGCACCTTGCGCAAGCGCACTAGGGCATCGTCCACGTCGCCGACCCGCGGCTGGGTGGCCTTCTCGTTGCGTGTGATCGACTGGATCAGGTCGCGGCGCAGCGTGCGCGGAGTCACGGCGATGCCGGGCAGGCCCACCTGCACCAGGCGACCGGCGATTCCGTCGAGGCTGGAGCGGCGGGCGCTGACCACGAGCACGCGCTTATGCTGGGCGACGAGCGAGCCGATCGCGTTGACGATGGTCTGGGTGCCGCCGGTTCCGGGCAGGGTCTTCACGACCAGGGAGTTTCCCGCCGCGATCTGCGCGACGACATTCTCCTGCTCGGGGTCTGCGTCGCCGAGCAGCGTGTCGGTGGCGGGCGGGCGGGCATCCTGGCCGATCGGCACCACCGGGTTGTAGGCGGACCCGATATTGCGCTTGGCGGTCATATTGCCGGCGACGGCGTCGAGCAGCGGGTGGTCGAGGTTCGAGGCGTCGGCGGCGAGTGCTTGGCCGCAGGAGGCGAAACTCGAGACGACGAGCCGGGGCACGACGTTGAACCAGGGCAGGTGGGAGGTCAGGCCGCGCAGGCGGTCGATGACCGGCTGCGGTTTGAATGCACCGTTCGTGACGGCGAGCGCCACAAAAGCGTCGGCGTCGAGGACGATCTGAAACTGGTCCTTCAGCGCGCGGGCCAGTTCGGGGTTGAGAAAGGGCTGGCCCTTGAGCTTGAGCTCGTAGTCACGGCCGTAGCGGCGGATCGCAAGCGGGCGCAGCAGCACCGGCGCACTGTACTCGACGTCCTGGTAACGCCACTCGGCGAGGCCGATGGCGAGGTTGACCGACTCGATGCCGCGCATCGAGCGCAGTTCGATGCCCTTCTGGGTGATCTCGTTCGCGGCCAGCCGGGCGTTGCGGAGCGCGAGTTCATCGCGAATGAGGTTGGACAGCAGGGTCGTCTTGCCGATGATGAACTGCGGCAGGCCCCCGGGATGGGTGGCGCTGAGCTCGATGCGGGTGCGGGCTTCGTCGGTGAAGTGCAGCAGCGGGGAGCGCCCGCCGAGCGCGGCGAGTTCATCGCGCCAGCGCTGCCAGACCGGCTCGGCGATGTTACCGGCGGTGAACGCCGGATCGCCCAGACTGAGGTTGTGGGGACTGGTCACGTTTTGCGGGTCGATGGGAACGACGTCCAGGTACTTGGAAAGCACGTCGTCGTCGTCTTGTTTTCTATCGAGGTGCCACACAGGGATACCCTAATTGCGAAACCACTGTTTTTGCCTGAGGCGGCCGGGGTTTCGCGTGATTTGGCCCTTATAGCCAGTCCCGACGCTTGAAGACGAGGTACAGGGCGCATCCCATCGCGAGCATCAAGGCGAGCGCGAACGGGTAGCCCAGGGTCCAATGCAGTTCGGGCATGTGGTCGAAGTTCATGCCGTAGATGGTTCCGACCAGGGTCGGCGCGAACAGGATCGCCGCCCAGCTGGAAATTTTCTTGACCTCTTCGCTCTGCGCCAGGCTGGTCTCCGACAGGTGCCGCATTTCGTCGTTCTGGGCCTGTCCCACGAGGGTGCTGTGCACGGTCAGCGCGTTTTGCAGCAGCTGCCGAAAGGCGTCGCCACGTTCAACGATGCGCAGGGTATGGTCGAGCACATCGCGCAGGTGCCGGTGCAGTTCCAGGTCGACGTTGTATTTGTCGAAGCCACGCTGCATGGACTCAAACATACCCACGAGCGGTTGGGTGGCTCGTTGAAACTCGATCACTTCGCGGGACAGGGCGTAGATGCGTCGGCTGACCTCGGGGTCACCGTCGAAAAGTTGGTCTTCGATCTCATCGATGTCATTTTCGAGGCCGGCCACGACCGGCCCGTACTCGTCGACGACCTGGTCGAGAATCGCATACAGCACGGCTTCCGGGCCGAGGGCGAGCAGGTGCGGTGCCTGCTCCATCCGCTGGCGCACCTGGGCGAGGTCGGGCGATTCCGCGTGACGGATGGTGACGACGAAGTCCGGGCCGACGAAGACGTGCAGCTCACCGAATTCAACGCGTTCCTCGTCGTCCATATAGCGAGCGGGGCGCAGCACCACGAACAAAATATCGCCGAACCGCTCGATCTTCGACCGCTGATGGCCCTTGAAAGCATCCTCAATGGCCAGGTGGTGCAGGCTGAACTCGGTGGCGACGGCCCGCACTTCCTCCTCGCTCGGCCGGTACAGTCCGATCCAGGCGAAGCCCTTATGCTCCTTCATGACCTCGAAGGTCTCGTCGAGGCTGGGCGGTGTCGAAACCCGATGCCCGTCCACGTAAACCGCGTTGTCCACCAGGGCCATGGGCTCTCCTTGTTCGCTCCTAGTTTGCCACCGCGTACGGTTGCAGAGTGACGCAAACGGATGTCTCCCTCTTCCTGGCTTCGCGGGCGCCGCACCCCGAGACCGACCGTCTGCACCTGGCCGAGGCCGTCGCCCGGGTCTGCCGGGTTGAGCTCACCGAGGTCACCATCGCGCAGCGCTGCGAGCGCTGCGGCGGCGCACACGGGAAACCCCGCGTACTGCGGCCCCCGAGCACCTTCGTGAGCCTGAGCCGCGCCGCCTCGACCGTCGCCGTCGCCGTGTCGCTGGCCGGGCCGATCGGTGTCGATATCGAGAGCGTCAGCGCGGTCGGCCGGGCCGGGTTCGACGACGTCGCGTTCAACGGGCCCGAGCAAGAAGCCCTGCGGGCGGTGCCGATAGCGGCACGCGACCGGGTGCGCGCGACGCTCTGGACGGCGAAGGAAGCGGTGCTCAAACTGTCCGGGGCGGGGCTGACGGTGGACCCGCGGGAGCTGACCGTTGTATACCCGAAAGCGGCGTCATCCGTTCTCGTGATGGAGCCGCGGTGGCAGCTGCTGAGTTGGCCGGGCGCTTCCCTCGATCTGGCCGACCTGCACCTGGCGGGCTTCGACGCCGGCCCAGGCCTGGTCGGCACGGTGGCCACCCTCGGCCCGGACGCGCCCCGGATCGTGCTGCTCCCCCAAACGTGAGGCGCAGCGTAACGGATGCCTGTTGCTGGTGCCCACAGGCGCCGCCGCCGGCATCCATTTCATGCTGCGCGGGACTTGCGCCGCTGCGCAGGAGGGCCACCTCCCGCGCGGCGCGCCACACGCGCGACCCGCCCAGCGCGGCTATCGGCTCGGCAGAGCCCGCTACCGCACCCAGCGCAGCTAGAGGCTTGGCAGGGGCCGCTCCTGCACCCAGCGAGCCACGAACCCGCCGATTGCCCGACTGCCGGTGTGCTCGGCGAAGAACTCGATGAAGTCATCGGTGGAGACATACCCGTGCCGCCGGGCCGACGTGTAGGCGCGCAGGGCCGAAAAGAAGGCCTCGTCGCCGAGCGACTTGCGAATGGCGTGCAGGGCGAGCGCTCCCCGTTTGTAAACGCGGTCGTCGAACATGGCGTGCGGGCCCGGGTCTCCGACGACGATGTCGTGGGGCAGCGCAGCGACCTTGCCGCGGTGCAGGGCGGCCAGAACGTCGGCGGTGCGACCGCCGCGTTCCTCTTCCCAGAGCCATTCGGCGTAGCAGGCGAAACCCTCCTGCAGCCAGATGTCCTGCCAGCGGGCCACGGTGAGGCTGTTGCCGTACCACTGGTGCGCCAGTTCGTGGGCGATCAGCCGGTCTTCGCCGTGGTTGCCGTCGACGTGGTTGCTGCCGAACACGGCCAAGCCGTGCGCCTCGAGCGGAATCTCCAGCTCGTCCTCGGTGACGACGACGGAGTATGACGCGAACGGATACGGCCCGAATCGGTCGGCGAAGAACGCGATCATCTCGGTGAGGCGGGCGAAGTCGGTGCCGACCCGGGTGGCCAGTTCAGCCGGAAAGTACAGGCTGTGCGCGACCGGCCGGGCGGCGAGGTCGCGGCGGCGGTACCGACCGATCAGCACGGTCGCGAGGTAGGTGGCCATTGGCTCCCGCACGTCGAAGGTCCAGCTGGTGCGCCCGGAGCGGCTCGACTGTGCCGACAGCGCCCCGTTGGACACCACGGTGTACCCGGATTCACAGCCGACGGTGATGCAAAAGGTGGCTTTGTTGCTCGGATGGTCGTTGCACGGAAACCAGGAGGGGGCCCCGCAGGGCTGCCCGGAGACGAGTACGCCGTCGTCGAGTTCTTCCCAGCCGACATCACCCCAATTGCTGCGCACCGGATGCGGCGCCCCGCGATAACGCACCACGATCTCAAACAGGGCCCCGGCTTCCACCGGTGTGGCGAGCGTGATCACGAGTTTGCGGGCCGTGTGCGTCACCTTCGCCGGCCGCGCGCGGTTCACTGTGACTTTTTCCATGCTGAGGCCGGCGAAATCGAGACTGAATCGGTCCAGCCGCATCAGCGCCCGCGCGGTGATGATCGCGGTGGCGTTCAGCCGGTTGGTGGCCACTCGGTAGTCGAGGGTCAGCTCATAGTGCTCGGCGCTGTAGCCGCCGTTGCCGGAGGTGGGAATATAGGGATCGCCGGCGCTGGCGGCACCGTAAGTGGTCTGCAGAGTCTGGCCCATCAGTCAACTATTCCACGCTCGACCACGGCGGCTGGTGCCACGGCGTGATCGGGTTGCCGGACCAGAGCGACCCGGTCGGCACGCGTTCGCCGCGCATCACGAGCGAGCCGGGGCCGACGGTCGCTCCGGCATCGATTGACGCCGCTGGCAGAATGACACCGTTCGGGCCCAGGGTGGCACCCTCGGCGAGTTCGACGGCGTCAAGCTGCATGATCCGATCGTGAAACAGGTGGGTCTGCACGACGCAGCCGCGGTTGACCGTGCTGCCGGCACCGAGTCGCACGAGATCGGCTTCGGGCAGCCAATAGGTTTCGCACCAGACACCGCGCCCCACCGTGGCGCCGAGGGTGCGCAGCCACACGGCGAGCGCCGGCGTGCCCGATGCTTTCTCGGCGAACCACGGGCGAGCCACCATCTCCACGAAACTGTCCGACACCTCGTTGCGCCAGATGAACGATGACCAAAGCGGATGCTCCGACGCGTCGATCCGCCCGACCAGCGTCCACTTGACCACCGTCGTGACCCCGGCGGCGACCGCGCCGGCCACGAGCATGACCACGCCGGACAGGGCGATGGCCGCGCCAAGTCCGAGCCAGAGCCAGACCAGGTCGAGCAGGGCAAGCACGAGCAGCGCGATCCAGGCGGTCGTGAAGCCGGCCACGATCCGCAGCAGTTCCCAGAGTGACCGGGCAACTTTCAGGCGAACGGGAGGGTGGAACGTTCGCGAGTCGTCGGCATCCGTTTGCCTGCGCCGCAGGCGGGCCGGCGGGTTACCGAGCCAGCTGGAACCGCGCTTGGCCTTGCGCGGCGTCGAGGAGAGCACAGCGACGAGCCCGTTGCGCGGCACGGTACGACCGGGGCCGGCCATGCCGCTGTTGCCGAGAAAAGCCTTGCGGCCGATCTTGGCCGGGCCAATGTGCATCCAGCCGCCGCCGAGTTCGTAGCAGGCGACCATGGTGTCGTCGGCGAGAAAAGCGGCCGGCGCGATCGTCGTCAGCGAGGGCAGCAGCAGCACGGTTGACGCCTCGACGTCGGCGCCCACCTTGGCGCCGAGCAGGCGCAGCCAGGTCGGGGTGATCAGGCTCGCGTAGACCGGAAACAGCACGTTGCGAGCGCCGTCCAGGATACGTTCGGTCATCCAGACCTGCCAGCCGATGCGGCTGCGCACCGGATAGTAGCCCTCGCGCAGCCCGATACCGAGGGCTCGCACGAAGGCGATCACGAGCAGGGCGTAGGCGAGTCCACCGGCCAGAACCGCGACCGGCAAGATCAGCGCTGCCCGCAGCGCGGCGACACCGAGACTGCTGGCGTCGCCGACGGCACCGCCGACGATGACGGCGCCGAGCGCGAGGGCCAGCGTGGGAATGGCCGTCATCGCGACGGACCCGGTGGCGAACGCGCCGAGCCACCGGCTGGCCCTTGCCGGCCGCTCGGCCGGCCACGGACGCCTTGCCGACCCCGCCCGGCGGGCCGGGGAACCAGCCCAGCGCTCCCCCGGCGGCACGCGGGACGAAACTGCAGCGCCGGGTTCGATCTCCGCGCCGTTCCCGACGTGGGCCCCGCCGAGCAGGGTGCTGCGGGAACCGATTCGGGCGTCGGCACCGACGTGCAGGTGGCCGATCCGCAGCACGTCGCCGTCGATCCAATGGCCGGCCAGGTCGACCTCGGGCTCGATCGAGGCCTGGGCGCCGATGGTGAGCAGACCGGTGACCGGTGGCAGCGAGTGCAGGTCGACGTCGCGGCCGATCTCGGCGCCCAACGCCCGGGCGTAATAGCTGATCCAGGGGGCACCGGCCAGGCTCGCTGCGTCAACGAGCAGCGCCACCTGCTCGGCGAGCCACAGCCGCAGGTGCACGGAGCCGCCGCGCGGATAGTTACCCGGCACCAGGTTGCGCAGCAGCAGCCTCGATGCGATCACCGCGATCAGCATTTTGCCGGGCGGCGTCACGAACAGCGCAAAACCGAGTGCCACCCACCACCAGGACAGAGTCGGCGCAAAGGTCGCCCCGGCCAGGCTCAGCAGGTTGTTCGCGATGGCGAGGTAGACCAGCCATCGGGCGCCGCTGAGCACGTGCAGGGGAATGCCGAGCAGGGTCTGGGCGAGCTGGCTGCGCGCCGGTGTCGGCAGCACGGTGCGCACGACTGGGACTTCCACGGGAGTGCGCGCGTCGAGTTCCTCGGCCAGGGAGCCGATGCGCGGGTGGTCATAGAGGTCGGCGACGGTGGTTTCGGGGTGCCGGGCCCGCACAGCCGACACGAATTGCGCGGCTGAGAGCGAACCGCCGCCCTGGGCGAAAAAATCATCGTCGGGGCCGGTCACCGGCACGCCCAAAATGGATGCCCACGCCTCGGCCAGCCACTCGGCTGTCGGTGACAGCGCCGCGGTCTCGTCGGCCGATTGAGGCAACGGCCAGGGCAATGCAGCCCGGTCGACCTTGCCCGAGGTGCGGGTCGGCAGCGCGTCGACGATGGCCAGCAGCGGCACCAGTGCGGCGGGGAGTTCCTCGCGCAGCCGGTCAATCGCGGCCGACCGGTCAAACGGAGCGCTGGCGAGGGCGAGGGCGACATAGCCGACCAGAATGTGGTTGCCGGCCGGGGTGGTCTGGACCACGGCGGCGCCGCCGGCGACTCCGGGAAGAGCGCCCAGGGCCGCATCCACTTCACCGAGCTCGATGCGGCGGCCGCCGAGTTTCACCTGGTCGTCGGCGCGCCCGGCAAAGACAAGGCCCGCCGTTTCGAAGCGCACCAGGTCCCCGCTGCGGTAGGCGCGATCCCAGCCGAGCTGCGGGTGCTGCGCATATTTCTCGGCGTCCTTCTCGGCGTCGAGGTAGCGGGCCAGACCAACACCGCCGATGATGAGCTCGCCGGTCTCCCCCGCGGCGACCCGGTGCCCGGCCGCGTCGACGACGGCGAGGTCCCAGCCGTCGAGCGGGAGGCCGATGCGCATCTCGCCGATGCCGTCGACGAGGGCGCCGCAGGCCACGACGGTCGCTTCGGTCGGGCCGTAGGTGTTCCACACTTCGCGTCCGCGGGTGGCAATGCGGGCGACCAGTTCGGGCGGGCAGGCCTCACCGCCGAAGATGAGCAGCCTAACGGCCTCGAGCGACTCTTCCGGCCAGAGCGCGGCGAGGGTCGGCACGGTCGAGACGACGGTGATGCCGTGGGTGATCAGCCACGGGCCGAGGTCGGCGCCGCTGCGCACGAGCGAGCGCGGGGCGGGAACCAGGCAGGCGCCGTTGCGCCAGGCCAGCCACATTTCCTCACAGCTCGCGTCGAAGGCCACAGAGAGCCCGGCCAGCACGCGGTCTCCGGTCCCGATCGGTTCGTCCCGCAGAAACAGTCCGGCCTCGGCGTCGACGAACGCAGCCGCCGACCGGTGGGTGACGGCGACGCCCTTGGGCACACCGGTCGAGCCGGAGGTGAAGATGACCCAGGCGTCGTCATCGGGCGTCGGAATGTTGCCGGTCGGAAAGACCAGCGCGGGATCCTCGTGCGGTCCGACACAGCGAGCGCGCAGGGCCTGCACGTCGAGGCCGTCGCGAGGCGCAAACACGCCGCCCTCCCCGATGATGCCGACCACGTGGGCTTCGGCGAAGACCAGCCGGGCGCGTTCCTCCGGGTCGTCCGCGTCGACCGGGACGTAGGCGGCACCCACCAGCAGCGTGGCCAGGATCGACACATACAGGTCGCGGGTGCCGGAGGGAATGCGAATTCCCACGGTGTCGCCGCGCCGCACCCCGGCCAGGCTCAGCGCATTTGCCTGTGCCTGCACGCGTCGCAGCAGGCCGCGATAGCTGATCGTTCCGGCCGCATCTTCCAGGGCCAAAGCCTCCGGATGCTGCGCCGCGGTTTCCGCAATAATGTCGGCGAGGGTGCGGGCCGGCTTGGCCCGGTGGCCCGCCGCCAGCACCTCCTGGCCGTGCCCGCCCCGGTCGGACGTGATCGGGTGACTTTGGCTCTGGTGCTCGCTCACACTGCTCCTTGATCAGGTCGTGGCAGTGGTGCACGGCGCCAAAACACCAGTCTAGAACTCACCGGTAACGCGGAGGTGAACAACCCCGCCACCGGGGGTCATCCGGCCTGGCAGTGGCGTGCAGAGTCTCAATGAAGCGTGCTTGCGCATCCGCTCCCCCTGGGTCGACACCTCGGGGAGCGTCGCAACAGCATTTCCCGGCTCGCAGCCGCGGATATTGGGCAACGTCCCGCCATCCCGGGACGAATGGAGTACTTGACCTTGAAGCACGTATCGAACTCCACCTGGACACGTCTGAAGGAAGAGGCGGCCGTTCACCTCTACGACGAACTACACCAGGACGCGCGCGGCGTGAGCGCAGCGGCCCACGACACGGAAACCTCGCCAATCGAAGTGCAACGCCCCGTGGATTCCTAAACCCTCGCAGCCTTCCGCACAATCATCGAATAGGCAAGCTGAGACTCGCAGCGGCCTTCACCGCGAGCGTCTCCACGGCAACGTGTGTCAGCGAGGTGTTGGCCCCCGGCACCCGAGAAACACAAAAACCCTGCATCTCAGATTTTGCGAGGGATGCAGGGTCGTAAACCGGTGTGCCCCTGGAGGGATTCGAACCCCCAACCGTTTCCTTAGGACGGAACTGCTCTTCCGTTGAGCTACAGAGGCTGGCCGGGCAAGTTTAGCCTGCGCAACGTCGCTGACGCGAAAGCCCGCAGTCCCCCACGTGCCGCGGACGCTGCTGTAGCCCCGCTGCAGCAGTCGCACTGCAGCAGTCGCACTGCAGCAGTCGCACTGCAGCAGTCGCACTGCAGCAGTCGCTCGGACGTACCTTAAGGGCGCACGCCAGCGCATCCGCTTTGCTGCCGTCAGGCGGCGGGTGCCAGATAGGCGTCCCAGTCCTCCAGCGGTCGCTCGATACCGCGCACGACCCAGGTCGTGCCCTGCGGCATCCGCGGGGTGAAGCGCAGTTCCCACCCCATTTCGGCCGGTGTGTGGTCGCTCTTGAGGTTATTGCAGCGCAGGCAGCAGGCGGCGAGATTGTCCCAGGTGTCGCGGCCACCGCGCGAGCGCGGCAGCACATGGTCGATCGTGGCCGCGGACTTACCGCAGTAACAGCAGCGGTGATCGTCACGGCGCAACACTCCGCGGCGACTGACCGGCACGAGTCTCGACATGGGAATGCGCACGTACCGCGTGAGCAGAATAACGCTCGGCCGATCCCACGAGCCCGAGGCCGCGAAAACGGGGTGATTCTGATCGGACTGCACGATCGTCGCCTTCTGGTTCATCACCAGAATGAGTGCTCGTTTGAATGAGACAACGGCGAGGGGCTCATAGCCCGCATTGAGTACCAGTGTGCGCATGCGCTCCCTTTCGAAGGAGGCTGGACGGCTTCCAGCCATTCGAACTACATCCGATGCGTACAGAACAGGAGCGTGACAGCGCGAGAGAGGGTACAAAAAAAGGCGCCGTCACAATGACAACGCCTTACGGCTGCTCACGCAGCTCTTCTCGCTCTGACAACTATGCCGAAAGCACTCGCGACCGCGCACATCCATGGTGTGGATAGTGCGTCGCTCATGCATGGGCTCTCCTAAAGACCTACAACTACATCAGGGCACTAGGTTAACCCACAAATGGCGCAACAGGGAAACCTGTGTGCGCCATCGGTGTGAGCTGTTACCCAGTGTTCACCGCGGGGGCGACTTAGATGCCGATCCGCACGATGTAGTAGTCGCTAGTCCAGATGGGCTGGATCCGCACGGACTGGCCCGTATAGGGCGCGTGCAAAATGTTGCCGTTGCCGGCGTAGAAACCGTCGTGGCCGTCCATGATCACGAGGTCGCCGGGCACGGCATCCTCGATCGCGATCTTGGTTCCGGCTGCACCCTGGCCCGTCGAGGAGTGCGGCAGGCTGATACCGAACTGCGCATAGACGTACATAATGAAGCCGGAGCAGTCGAAGCCGGCCGGGGTGGCGCCGCCGTAGACATAGGGCACGCCCTGATACTGCGAGGCCACATTGAAAACGGATGCGAGATCAAAATTCGGGTAGGTCGGGTTGGCCAGGTAGTCGGCGACGCTCGGGCCGGAGTAGCTCGCGGCGTACGAGGTCATCTGCGCGGCAACTTCGATGCGGCGGGTTTCGGCCGCGGCAGCAGCAACGGCAGCCTCAAGTTCCTCCGGGGTGGTGGCGGTGAATCCCTCGCGAGCAACACTCACGGTCGCTGCCTGCGCGTCGACTTCAACGGCTTGAGCCTGAGCCTTGGACATCTCGGAGGATTCACTGGCCTGAAAGCTGGCTTCGTTCGAACCGGGGGCGAAGGCATAGGCCGGGAGGGCCATCGTGGCGATCATGCCGGTAGCGAGGGTCATGACGACGGCATTGCCGAAGCGGCTGCGGCGCTTCTTCGGGGCCGTGCGGGGCAGCGCTCGGTGGGTGTTTGCCGTCGATTCCACTGTTGCCAGGGCATCGGATGTTCGGCTCAGCCCGCGGCGGGACCTTCTCGTTCCTAATGCAGCCAAAGTTTTAACCTCCGGCGCCTCGACAACACTAGGTTGTTGTCCCGTCCACTTCGCTAATCGCGGGTGTGTTCCTAGTCAAGAGACGGGGCGAACAGGCGTCCTAACTAGAGTCCTTCGACCGTTTCTGATCTGTGGGACTCCCCGAGGCTACAAGAAGCACACCCATTTGTCACCCTGAAATACCATTTTTCTAACGAATTGGTAACGGAACGAGTGTCCCCGGGAGGCGACCGGCGGCATCCGTCGACCAGCGATGCCGGCTGGATCTCAGTGAGCGACCGGGATGTAGCCGTCCGGTGTGCTGACGAAAATGTGACTGGCGACCTCGCTGGGCAATTCCAGGCCGGCACCAAAACCTTCGACCTGTACTAGAACGTATGATCCGGCCACCGAGAAGACTCCGGTGGCGCCGGGCATGACGCCGCTCTGCTTGAGCTGCAGCAGCAGCTCGGGGTCGAACTGCACCGGTTCCCCCAGGCGACGGATGACCGCGGTCACCGGATCGGGTGAACTCGCCACCACCGCCACCACGCTGGTCACTCCCGCCATGAACGCCACGGCCGCCGATTCGCCGAACTCGTCCAGACCCGGAATCGGATTGCCATACGGAGACTCGGTGGGGTGACCGAGCAACTCCAAAATCTTACGTTCCACCTGTTCGCTCATCACGTGCTCCCAGCGACAGGCCTCATCGTGCACGAACTCCCACTCGAGCCCGATCACGTCGCTGAGCAGGCGCTCGGCCAGACGGTGCTTGCGCATCACGTGCACGGCCTTACTGCGGCCCGCCACCGTCAATTCCAGGTGCCGGTCGCCGGAGACGACGACGAGGCCGTCCCGTTCCATGCGCGCGACGGTCTGAGAGACCGTGGGGCCGGAGTGCCCGAGGCGCTCGGATATGCGCGCCCGCAACGGCACGATCTCCTCTTCCTCCAGGTCGAGGATGGTGCGGAGATACATTTCGGTGGTGTCGATCAGATCGCTCATCCGCAGCCCTTCGTTCAGCTCGTGCGCGCACCGCTCATCTGGTGACGGAAGGGTGCCTCGTTGGCGGCCTCGGCAATGGCCCGCACAGCGTTACAAGCCTACCTGCCAGTGGGAGGGCAACTAGAATTACGGCATGGCCGACCTTCTCATACCCACCGATCTGCTCCCCCTCGACGGACGATTCGGCTGCGGCCCATCGAAAATCCGGCGAGAACAGCTCGACCACCTGCTCGGATTCGGCACGGGAGTGCTCGGCACCTCGCACCGCCAGCCCCCCGTGAAGGACCTCGTCGGCCGAGTACGTGGCGGCCTCGCCGAGCTGTTCAGCATTCCGGACGGCTATGAAGTCGTGCTCGGCAATGGCGGCTCGACCGCCTTCTGGGACGCCGCAGCGTTCTCCCTGATCGAGAAGCGCGCGCAGAACCTGGTCTTCGGCGAGTTCGGCGGCAAATTCGCCAAGGCGGCTGCCGCCCCGTGGCTCGACGCCCCCGACGTGATCAAGGCCGACACCGGCTCGCGCAGCGACTTCATCGTGAAGGGCGGCATCGACGTTTACGCTTGGCCCCAGAACGAAACCTCGACCGGCGTCATGGCCCCGGTCACCCGGGTCGCCGGCGATGCTGGCGCCCTCACCGTCATCGATGCAACGAGCGCCGCCGCCGGCATCGACTTCGACGCCAGCCAGGCGGACGTCTATTACTTCGCCCCGCAGAAAAACCTCGCCTCCGACGGTGGCCTGTGGATCGCCCTGTTCTCCCCGGCGGCCCTCGAACGAGTCGAACGTATCGCTGCGAGCGGCCGCTACATTCCGGAATTCCTCAGCCTCAAGAACGCCGTCGACAACTCGCGCCTGAACCAGACGCTCAACACTCCAGCCCTCAGCACGCTGCTGCTGATGGAGAACCAAATCGACTGGATCAACCAGAGCGGCGGACTGGCGTGGGCGTCCGCGCGCACCCAGGCATCGTCATCCGTTCTGTATGACTGGGCGGAAGGCGTCGATTACGCGACCCCGTTCGTGGCGGACCCGACCCACCGTTCGCAGGTCGTCGTCACGATCGACTTCGACGACGCCATCGATGCGTCAGCGATCAGCAAGACGCTGCGCGCCAACGGCATTGTCGACACCGAGCCGTACCGCAAGCTCGGCCGCAACCAGCTGCGCATCGCGACCTTCACCGCGATCGACCCTGAGGACGTCAAGAAGCTCGTCGCGTCGATCGAACACGTCGTCGGCCACCTCGGTAACTAGCGCGAACCGCGGGCGAAAGGATCGGGCCATGCGTCTCTGGTTGAAAGACAGTGAACGGCGACCCGATCCGCTGCCCGCCAGAACGGATGCCCGCACGGCACTGGTCGTGGGCACGCTGCTCTGGCTGATGGCCCTCGGCGCCGCACTCGTCGTTGAGTTCACGGCGCCGCGGTCGTCAGGGGCGGCGAGCGCGGCGGGACCGGGTTGGTGGCTGTGGTGCGCTGTGATCGGCGTCGGACTCGGACTCGCCGGTCTCGCCTGGGTGCAGTTCCGCCGCCGCTAGCGCCTCATCGAAATCGATGCCGTCGAGGGCGTCAAGCGAGTCGTCGTCGGACTCATCATCGTCGTCGTCGTCGTCGTCGCCGGACTCATCGTCGTCGTTGTCGTTGTCGTTGTCGTTGTCGTTGTCGTCGGACTCATCGTTGTCGTCGTCGTCCGAGTCGTCGTCTGAGTCGTCGTAATTCTCTGAATCTGAATCGTCGACATCCGCCTCCGAGTCGTCCTCGACCAGTCGATCCGACCACGGCACCCACTCGGGTGCGAGCAGGGAATCGTCGCCGGGGGTGAGCTCTGTCTCGAGCACCGTCGGCGCGGCGTTTTCATCGACTCGAGCCAGGGATACCGTCCAGCGCCAGCCCGGATAGCCCGTCATCAGGCAGTCGAACAGCAGCGAGATCACGAGTTCGCCCTCATCGAGGTGCCCGATCACCTCGCCGATCGTGTCCTCGTCGGTGATCTCCAAAAGCGCAGCGCGGGCCAGATCGACAGCCGCGAGCAGGGTGGCGTCGGTCGGTTTCGCCGTCGTCGGCCGGGCGTCGGTCGGCTGGGCGTCGGTCGGCTGGGCGTCGGTCGGCTGGACGTCCGACAGGTCAGGCATCCAGTTCCTCGGCGACCTTGCGCAGCATCGCCGCGATCTTCTTACTATGGCTCGACTCGGGGTAGCGCCCGCGCTTGAGGTTGGTGCCGATGCCGTCGAGCAGCTTCACCAGGTCTTCGACGATGATCGCCATGTCGTCGGCGGGTTTGCGGTTGATCTTGGACAGGCTTGGCGGAGCTTCAATCACGCGCACCGAGAGCGCCTGAGCGCCGCGCTTGCCATCGGCGATGCCGAATTCGAGCTTCGCGCCGGCCTTGACGTTAACGCCGGAAGGCAGGGCGGAAGCGTGGAGAAAGACTTCCTGGCCATCATCGGAAGTGATGAAGCCAAAACCCTTCTCCTCGTCGTAAAACTTGACCTTGCCGGTAGGCATCTGAACCTCACTGAGTTTTGGGCGCACGAAAAAGTGCGGGGTGTGCACCCAGCATATTCGGTTGCGGCCGCTGCGTGCCCGTATCCTTAGGCTGTGACCAATCAAACTCCACGACCCGTCAGCCGGATAGAACGTGTTCTCGCTTACATGGTTGCGAGCGTGGTCGGGTTGTCGATCCTCGCCTTCATCGCGGTGATCGCGGCTACGGCGATGGGCGTCAAGGCGGCGCAATTCGGGCAGGGCATCTGGCCATCCGTTATTGTGCTCCCGACCTTCGGTCTGCCGGTTGGATTCCTGCTGGTCATCGCGCTCATGGTCACGGTGGGAGTTCGCCGCAGTCGCGAAGCCCGACGAGACCGCGAGTAATGCTCGGCCTCGCGTCACGACTCCGGGCCCTGTCCGATGCCGAGCTGCGGCACGTGATCGGGGTGCGCGGTGTGAGCGCGAGCGGCATCCACGATTTCTTTGACCTCGCCGAGGCACTGCTGCACCCCGACAGCATCCAGCTGGCGCTCAGCCACCTGGACCGGTCCGTCCTGGCCGTCCTGGCCGTCGCCGGCGAGTGCACGAGCGCTGATTCGGTACCCAGCCTGCACGCCGTCGCAGGGCGGCTCTCAGCACTGAGTTCCGCCGAGGTCACGGCCGTCGATGTGGCCGCCCGCGCCGACTCCCTCGACGCCCTGCTGCTCACCGTTCGCGCGGACGGATGCTGCATCCCCTACGACGCCGTCTCGGCTCACCTGACTAAATGGCCGGCCCAGGGCCTTCCGGGAGCCGCCGATCTGGCCATCACGGTCTCCCCCGCCGCCGTAGCCGCCGTGCCGGACGCCGATATCCCGTTCATCGACCAGCTGGCCGCCGAGCGCGCCTTCTCGGTTGTATCGTCGATCGCCGAGCTGGTCAATGAGCTCAGCCGCGAGCCGGCCCGCGAGCTCAGCCGCGGCGGACTCGGCCTGCCCGACACGAAGCGCCTGGCCGCCATTATGACCGTCGAACTCGAGCTGGTCGCCCCGATTGTGGCTCTGGCCGCGCGCGCAGACCTGCTGGCCCGCTCCGACGGGTATTGGATGGAAACCGAGGCCGGCGAGGCCTGGCTGCTCGAGGGCACTACCTCCCGCTGGGCCGCCCTGGCTGCGGCCTGGCAGGCGGCCCTTCCGCCGATCGTCGCCGACATTCTGCCGCGGCAGGCTGGACTGTTCTGGGGCGAGGCGCTATCGGGATTCATAGCCTGGCTCTACCCGGCAGGCGGCGAGTGGATGCAGACGCAGCTGGCCGAGTTTGCCCGTGACGCCGAACTGATCGGAATCACCGCCCACGACACCACGAGCACCGCCGGCGCGAGCGTGCTGCGCGGCGACCCCGAGGCGGCCGTGGCGACCATGGTGGCCGCCCTGCCCACCGAGGTCGGTGCCGTGTATCTCCAGCACGACCTGTCGATGGTGTCCCCCGGCCCGTTGGCCCCGTCGATCGATGCCCGCCTGCGCGGGATGGCCGACGTGGAAAGTCGGGAACTGGCGTCGAGCTATCGCATCACCGCGGCATCCGTCAATCGTGCGCTGGCCGCAGGCGAGGACGCGAAGTCCCTGCTGGCCTTCCTGGCATCGATCTCGCTCACCGGAATTCCCCAGCCGGTGGACTACCTCATCAACGAGTCGGCCGCCCGCTACGGTCGTGTGCGGGTGGGTACCCTGGCCGAGGACGCCGCCCTCGCGTTGAGTTACGTTTCTTCAGCGGATGCCGCGCTGCTGAACACGATCGCGGTCGATCAGACCCTCGCCCCACTCGGGCTGGTGCGCGCCGACGACGGCGAGCGCCTGCTCAGTCGGTTCGGCGGCGACGCGGTGTTTTGGGCGCTCAGCGATGCGCGCTATCCCGTTGCCGCCGAGAATGAACACGGCGAGATCGTGCACCTGCGGCGACACCAGGTCGCCCGGATCACCGAGACGCCGCCGAAAGATCCGGCCCTGAACCTGGTCGAGAAACTCCGCGCCGGCGACGGCCACGGCGTGTCGGTAGCGGATGCCTGGCTCGCCCGCCAGCTCGACTCCGCCATCAAAGCGAAGCAGACCATCCTGGTCAGCATCGCGATGCCCGGCGGCTCGGTCGTGGACTATCTGCTGCAACCGGCCAGTGTCAGCAACGGTCGCTTCCGAGCTCGCGACCGACGCGCCGACATCGAGCGCACCCTGCCGCTCAAGAGCATCCTGAGCATCACCCCGGTACCCTGACCGATCGGGACACCCAGCGCGAGCATTGGCTGAGTGCGCGGAACCAGCCGGGTACCGGGGACGTCACCCGGACGCGAGCATTGGCTGAGTGCGCGGAACCAGCCGGGTGCCGGGGACGTCACCCGACGCGAGTAGGATTAGGCGCTATGTCTGATGGCCCCCTGATTGTCCAAAGTGACCGCACGGTGTTGCTCGAAGTCGCCCACCCTCTTGCCGAGGATGCTCGTCACGACCTCGCCGTCTTCGCCGAACTCGAACGAGCCCCCGAGCACATCCACACCTATCGCATCACGCGGCTGGGTCTGTGGAATGCCCGGGCGGCCGGCCACGACGCTTCGGACATGCTCGCCACGCTGGAGAAATATTCTAAATTCGCCATACCCCAGACGGTCAGCGTGGACATCACCGAGACTGTCGGCCGCTACGGGCGTCTCGTCATTGAACGCGACTCCGAGGGCGCTCTCGTGTTGCACAGCAGTGACCAGGCCGTTCTCACCGAGATAGCAGGAGCCAAGCGCATCGCGCCGCTGCTGATCGGGCATCCGTCGCCGGAAACGTACCTGGTGGAGCCGTGGGCGCGCGGGCAGCTCAAGCAGGAGCTGGTGAAGCTCGGCTGGCCGGCCGAGGACCTCGCGGGGTACACGCCGGGCACCCCGCACGACATCGCCCTGCGCGAAGACGGCTGGGCGCTGCGCGACTACCAGAACAAGGCCGTCGCGAGCTTCTTCGACGGCGGCAGCGGTGTGGTCGTGCTGCCCTGTGGCGCCGGTAAGACACTGGTCGGTGCCGGAGCCATGGCCACCGCGAAGACCAACACCCTCATCCTGGTGACCAACACCGTCTCGGCGCGACAGTGGCGCGACGAACTGCTCAAGCGCACCACGCTCACGCCCGACGAGATCGGCGAATACTCCGGGCAGGTCAAAGAGGTCAAGCCCGTCACCATCGCGACCTATCAAATTCTCACCGCGAAGCGCAAGGGTGAGTACGCCCACCTCGAGCTGCTCGATGCCATGGACTGGGGCCTGGTGATCTACGACGAGGTTCACCTGCTGCCAGCACCCGTGTTCAAGCTCACCGCCGAGCTGCAGGCGCGCCGCCGCCTCGGCCTGACCGCCACCCTGGTACGCGAAGACGGCCGCGAGGGCGATGTGTTCAGCCTGATCGGCCCCAAGCGGTTCGACGCACCGTGGAAGGAGATCGAAGCCCAGGGCTTCATCTCGCCCGCCAACTGCTATGAGGTGCGCATCGACCTGCCACAGTCGGAGCGGCTCAGCTATGCCGCGGCAGCGGACGACGAGCGGTACCGCATGGCCGCAACCGCACCGGCCAAGCTCGGCGTGGTGCAGGCCCTGATCCAGAAGCACGAGGGCGAACGCATCCTGGTGATCGGCCAGTACCTCGACCAGATCGACGAACTCGCCGCGGTCTTGAACGCTCCCCAGCTCACCGGTGCCACCCCAATCGACGAGCGAGAACGGTTGTATCAGGCGTTCCGGGTGGGCGAGGTCAAGGTGCTCGTGGTGTCGAAGGTTGCCAATTTCTCGGTCGATCTGCCCGAGGCGACCGTGGCCATCCAGGTGTCCGGCTCGTTCGGCTCCCGCCAGGAAGAGGCCCAGCGTCTCGGCCGGCTGCTGCGCCCGAAGGAGTCCGGCCTGTCGGCGAACTTCTACACCCTCGTCGCCCGCGACACGGTCGACCAGGACTTCGCCCAGAACCGCCAGCGCTTTCTCGCCGAGCAGGGCTACAGCTACACGATCCTCGACTCGCACAGCCTCGAGGCCGCCTAGCTCCTCTCCCGTGCGTCTGATTACTTCCCGGGCCCGGGCCCGGAAAGCGGGCCCATGCTAGATCATGGGCCCGCTTTCGCAAGGTGGGCCCAGGCGGATGCCGACGCCGGGGTCAGCGCATAATCCCGCCTAGCGCCACGGCCACCGACCCGTGAGTTTGCAGTGTCGACCCGTGAGTTTCGCGGCGTTGAAACGTTTAATTCGCCCCAACACTCACGGCTCGGCAACGAGCGCGCGCTCAGGATCGGGCGTAGCGCAGAAAGAGCATGTCGCCGGCGCGCAGCACGTGCAGCAACTCCATAGCGCGGGTCACAGCACTAGCGCCAACGGCGATACGCCCGGCAGAGCCCCCCACCAGCACCGGGCTGAAACTCAGGCACAACTCGTCGACACAGTCCGCCGCGAGCAGGTCGCCGAACAGGTGCGGCCCCCCCTCGCACAGGATCTGCGGCAATCCGCGTTCGGCGAGCGCCGCCACCACACGGTGCGGCTCGACTTCTTCGTCGCCGCACACGATCACGTCGGCCACCGCGGCGAGCGCGGCCCGCCGGTCTGACGGGGCGGCCGCGTGGGTCAGCACGATAGGGCGGGTCGCGGCTTCCCTGAAAAGCGGATGCCGCGGGTCGAGATCCAGACGCCCCGACACCACGGCCAGCGGAGGCTGGGCGGCCAGACCCGCCTGCGTGCGCCAGGCCGCGTCATCCGCTGATAAATGAATGCCGCCGTAGCCCTCGGCCCGAACGGTGCCGGCCCCGATGAGGATCACGTCGGTCAGTAGCCGCAGGGTGTCGAACACGAGTTTGTCGTCGGCGTTGTTCAGGCCGCCGCTCAGGCCGTCGATGGTTGCGGCGCCGTCGAGGCTCGCGATGAAGTTGACGCGCGTCCGCGGCGCCCCGCGGTCGGCCACCCGGTAGTGCTCGATCAGTTCCGCTCGTGGCGGCAGCTCGGCGCGCATCAGGTGAGGTTGTGACGCTCGTAGGCGGGCTGCCGAAGCCCGAGGATGGCCTCGGTCATGCGCACGGCATCGACCGCCGCGCGCACGTTGTGCATGCGCACGATCCGCGCCCCCTGCAGAATGCAGACCGTCATGGCGGCCAGCGACCCGTCGACCCGTTCGCCGCGCGGCCGATCGAGGCTCTCCCCGACGAAATCCTTATTGGAGACGGCCACCAGCGTCGGCAGGCCGAGCCCGGTAATCTCGCCGAGCCTCCGGGTGAGTTCGAGCGAGTGCCGCGTGGTCTTGTTGAGGTCATGGCCGGGGTCGATGATGATGCGGTCGGCCCGCACCCCCCGCCCGAGGGCTCGGTCGACGCGGGCGAGCAGAAACGCGCTGATCTCGCCGACAACATCGTCGTACTGCGGCGCAGGGTAGGGCATGCGCGGCGCCGCGAGGCTGTGGGTGATCACGAGGGTGGCATCGCTGTCGGCGACGACGTCGGCCATCGCCGGGTCGTGCACGCCGGTGGTGTCGTTGATCACGTGCGCGCCGGCGGCAATGCTCGCGGCGGCCACGGCCGGGTGGAAGGTGTCGACCGAGATGACCACGCCGGCGCCGCGCAGCGCCTCGACCACCGGAACGACCCGGTCGATCTCCTCCTCGATCGGCACGATTGGCCCGGGCGCGAACTTGGCGCCACCGATGTCGACCCAGTCTGCCCCGTCGGCAATGGCCTTCTGCGCCGCCAAAACGGACGCGTCGAGCGCGAACGTTGCACCCTGGTCGTAGAACGAGTCCGGCGTGCGATTGACGATGGCCATCACGGCCACCTCGCGATCGAAATCGAAGGTGCGGCCGCCGATCAACCGGCGCGGAGCATCCAGTCGAGGAAGCATCACTCCCGGAGCGGAGTTGATTCTCGTGCAGGTCATAACGGTCCTCACCATTGGAACAAATCGATTATTCCATTCCATCATGTCGCCAACTCCTGCCGCGGAACGGATCGTCGGCCGCCGATCCCCCGTACACGGACTTACTCTCAGCAAAGCTCCAGCTAACACGCAGATACTGGGTGCATGACTGACGGCCCCCGCATCCTTATCGTCGATGACGAACCCAATATCCGCGACCTACTCACCACCAGCCTCCGCTTCGCCGGCTTCGCCGTACGCGCAGTGGGCAACGGCGCGCAGGCTATCTCCGCCGTGCTCGAGGAGGAACCCGACCTCATCATTCTCGATGTCATGCTGCCCGACATGAACGGTTTCGGTGTCACCAAGCGCCTGCGTTCGGCCGGCTACACGGCCCCGATCCTTTTCCTGACGGCCAAGGATGACACCGAAGACAAGATCACCGGCCTCACCGTCGGCGGCGACGACTACGTGACCAAGCCGTTCAGCCTCGACGAGATCGTCGCCCGGATCAAGGCCATCCTGCGTCGCACCATGCACGCCGATGAAGATGCCGTCATTCGCGCCGGCGAACTCACCATGGATCAGGACACGCACGAGGTTCTCGTCGGCACCGAGGCGATCGAACTGAGCCCGACCGAGTTCAAGCTGCTGCGCTACCTCATGCTCAACCCCAACCGGGTGCTGTCGAAGGCGCAGATCCTCGATCACGTCTGGGAATACGACTTCAACGGTGACGCCGGAATCGTGGAGAGCTACATCTCGTACCTGCGCCGCAAGGTCGACGTGCACTCGAGCGAACCGCTGATTCAGACCAAGCGTGGTTTCGGCTATATGCTCAAGGCCGCCAAAGCGTAGTCACGGCGTTCGTTATACACAGCGAGCTTTCGTAGACTAAAACCTCTTATGCACGAAACCCTGTCCAGGCGGTGGAGCAGCATCTCCCTCCGTTCCAAGATCACCGGTGTCACGGTGTTGATGCTCACGCTCGGCCTGCTCGTTTCCGGCATCGGCACAATGGCCATGCTCAAGCAGTATGTGGTGACCCAGGTCGACACCCAGCTGCAGGTCGACACGCAGACCGCGCTCAGCGGTTACTCGTCGAGCGTGTTCTCGCAGGGTGATACCGAGGGCGTCGCCTCGGACTATTTCGTGGCCCTGTACGACCAGGACGGCGCGCTGATCACCCGCACCTGGCAGGAACGCGACCACGCCGAGCTGCCGGTTGTGGGCATGCCGCTCGACCTGAAACGGGTCTCGCAGCTTGACGGACAGATTCAAACTCTGTGGGACGCCGCCCACGACACCGAGTTTCACGCGATCATGGTTCCCGTGGTGATCAGCCCCACCGGCACCTACGGCACCCTCGTCATGGCCGTGTCGCTGCGGCCCACCGAGAACACCATGGCCACCTACCTCACGATCTTTCTGGGTTTCGGCGCCGGGGTCGTGCTGATCGGCGCCATGCTCACCCGCGTGCTCGTCACCACAACATTCGTGCCGTTGCGCGAGGCGGAGCAGACCGCCGCGGCGATCGCCGACGGTGACTTCAGCCAGCGGCTCGGCGGCGCAACGCCGAACACCGAGGTCGGACGCCTCAACCGCTCGCTCAACATCATGCTCAGCCGCATCGACCGGGCCTTCAAAGACCGCGCCCGCACCATTGACCAGATGCGCCGCTTCGTCGGCGACGCCAGCCACGAACTGCGCACCCCCCTGGTTTCGGTGCGCGGCTACGCCGAGCTGTACCGCATGGGTGCCCTGCAGACCCCCGAAGATGTCGCCCAAGCCATGGAACGCATCGAAAAAGAGGCCATTCGTATGGGCGGTCTGGTCGAGGATCTGCTCGAACTCGCCCGCCTCGACGAGACCAAGCCGCTCGCGCTCACCCCGGTCGACCTCGTTCCGCTGGCCCGCGACGCCGCCCTCGATGCCATGGCCAGCTCACCGGGCCGCCAGGTGACGGTGGTGATTCCCCCGCCCGTGCTTGTGTCACTCGAGGCTGACGCCGATTTGGACCACCACTTCGGTGACTCCGGCGAGATCGACAACGATGGAACGGAGAGCGTCACCACCGGCACGATTACCCGGCCGTCCGGAACGGGCACTCCGACCGGTGCCATTGCCTTCGCCGGCGCCACCCTGGCCCGGCTGCGCACCCGCAAACCGCGCCGCACAACCGCTGTGCTGCCCGATGCCGGCCTGACTGTGTTGCCCGTCGTGCCCCAGCTGCCGCCCGTGGTGATGGCCGAAGAGAACAAGATTCGCCAGGTCATCACCAACCTGATGGGCAATGCGATGCGGTTCACCGCCTCGGACAGCCCGATCGAACTCGAGGTCGCAGTCGACCCGCGCACCCTGCGGGCATCGATCGCCATCGTCGACCACGGCGAGGGCATCCCGCCGCAGATTCGGGAGAAGATCTTCCAGCGCTTCTGGCGCGCCGACTCCAGCCGCGCCCGCGAAACCGGTGGCAGCGGCCTCGGCCTCGCCATCGTCGCCGCCATCGTCGCCAGCCACAACGGCACCGTCGACGTCGTCGACACCCCCGGTGGCGGCGCCACCTTCCGGGTCTCGCTCCCCCTCGCCGGCACGCCGAGCGCGCCGCTGCACGCCCAGCCCGTCATTCCGTAGCGGCCCTCCTGCACCGGCCGCGGCAGGCGGCATCCATTCACAAATTGACTGCCGGGCAGCGGATGCTGCACGCTCGCCTTCTACGCTCATGGTCACCAACATCCATGTTTGAGTAGCAGGAAGGCACACCATGACGAGCTTTCAGGTCGACAGCGATGCGGTGCAGAGCACCGCCAACACCGCACGCGGCACGATCGGGCGAGTGCAGGCCGATGTGGCCGAGCTCAACGCCCAGCTCACCAGCCTCGAAGGGTTCTGGACCGGCCAAGCATCTGCCGCGTTCCAGGGGGCTTTCGCCGAGTGGCGCGGCATGCATCAGCAGCTGGAAGAGAGCCTGACCCTGCTCAACCAGGCGCTGAGCTTGGCCGGGCAGCAGTACGCCGAGACCGAGCAGGCCAACACCCGGCTGTTCGCACGGTAGGCGATTCGTGGCCGGTCGGAGTGTGTTATCACGCGCGGGATATCACTACCGCACCCACCGCATCCCGAAAAAGCCCGGAAAGACGCGGATTTTCGGTTGCTAGACTGACAGATGCGCTTACGCCGCCACCGCGGCCACTCGGACAGCCAGCCCGCGCACACGCGGCCGGCGCCACCCCGACATCACACCAAGTACCAAGGATGAGATGACTCTCTCTGCCCACACTCCCGCCACCGAACCATCGACCGGACCGCCTGGCCTCCCCCCGGAGAACAAGACCCGGGTGAACAAGACGGTCTTCTTCGGTTCAGCCTCCGGCATCATTGCCATCGCCCTCTGGGCGATCCTCGCCCCCAGCAACGCGAGCGACGTCATTGCCGCCGTCGTCGGCTGGGTGTCGGTCAACCTCGGCTGGTATTACTTTCTGATCGTCACTGTCGTGCTGGTCTTCGTCATCGTCGTCGCGCTGTCCCGGGTCGGCAAGACCCGCCTCGGGCCAGACCACTCCAGGCCGCAGTTCAGCCTGTTCACCTGGACCGCCATGCTGTTCGCCGCCGGAATCGGCATCGACCTCATGTTCTTCTCGGTCTCCGAACCGGTCACCCAGTACCTCGCCCCGCCCACCGGTGATGGCAGCTCCGTTGAGGCCGCCCGCCAGGCCATGGTCTGGACCCTGTTCCACTACGGCATCACCGGCTGGGCCCTCTACGCCCTCATGGGTCTGGCCCTCGGCTACTTCGCCTACCGGCATAACCTGCCGCTGAGCATCCGTTCGGCGCTGTACCCGATCTTCGGCAAGAAGATCCACGGCCCGATCGGCGACGTGGTCGACATCGCCGCGATCCTCGGCACCATTTTCGGCATCGCCACGAGCCTTGGCATCGGCGTCGCCCAGCTCAACTACGGCCTCACTTTTATGTTCGGAACGCCGGAGACCCTGCTCGTGCAGGGCTCGCTCATCGCCCTGAGTGTGGTCATGGCCACGATCTCCGTCGTCTCCGGGGTCGAGAAGGGCATTCGTCGACTGTCCGAGCTGAACGTTCTGCTGAGCGTCGGCCTCATGCTGTTCATTCTGATTGCCGGCAACACGAGCTTTCTGCTCGACGCCATCGTCCTCAACATCGGTGACACCCTGAGCCGGTTCCCGGCCATGACCCTCGACACCTTCGCCTACGACCGCCCCGATGAATGGCTCAACTGGTGGACCCTGTTCTTCTGGGCCTGGTGGATCGCCTGGGCGCCGTTCGTCGGGCTGTTCCTGGCCCGCATCAGCCGCGGCCGCACCATCCGCGAGTTCGTCGCCGGCACCATGATCGTGCCGTTCGCGTTCATCCTGATCTGGATCGCCGTGTTCGGCAACAGCGCCCTCGCCATCGTGATCGGCGGAGATGCCGGCTTCGGCGAGGTCGCCATGAATTCGCCGGAGCGTGCGTTCTATTCGCTGCTGGCCGAGTTCCCGTTCGCCCCGGCTACCGCCGCGATCGCGACCTTCACCGGGCTGCTGTTCTATGTCACGAGCGCCGACTCCGGCGCCCTCGTCATGGCCAATTTCACCTCGCATCTCAAGGACTCCGAGTCCGACGGCCCGAAGTGGCTGCGCATCTTCTGGGCGGTGACCACCGGAGTGCTGACCATGGCGATGCTGCTGGTGGGCGGCATCCCAACCCTGCAAAATGCCACGATCATTATGGGGCTGCCCTTCTCCGCGGTGCTGCTGCTCGTCATGCTCGGGCTGTATCGGGCGCTTCGGTTGGAGCAATCGCTCACCGACAGTTACCGGGCCAGCCTGCCCGGCCTGTTGTCCGGCCGCAGCACCGACCCGGCCCGGGCGCGCAACTGGCGTCAGCGGCTGACCCGCGCCATGAGCTACCCTGGCCCACGCCAGGCCGAACGCTTCGTGTCGAGCGTGGCCCTGCCCGCCCTGCAGGAAGTGCGTGACGAGCTCGTGACGCAGGGTGCCGAGGTGACGCTATCGCAGGGTGTGGTCGATGGCCTGCAGATTCCGAACCTCGACCTCAACGTGTCGATGGGCGACGAGCGTGGTTTCAAATACCAGATCTACCCCGTGCAATTCGACACTCCGACCTATGCGGTGCGTTCGGCGAGCGCCAGCGGCAAGTATTACCGCATGGAGGTTTTCTCCCTCGAGGGCAGCCACGGCTACGACCTCATGGGCTACAGCAAGGAGCAGGTCATCACTGACGTGCTCGATCATTACGAAACCCACCTCGACTTTCTGCACCTGAACCGGGCAGAGCCGGGAAACACCGCCCTCGCCGAGGACCAGGTGGCTAAAGACAATTGGGAAGCCGATTTCGAATCGGACGAGGTCAAGCAATGAACACACCGATCGATACCGCGCCGCCGGCCACGCTGTTCATCAGCGGCGCCTGGGTACCAGCGAGCGACGCCGGCACCCGCGAGATCCACTGCCCGGCCGATCAGAGCCTGGTCGGCACGGTCAGCGAGGCGACCACAACGGATGTCCATGCTGCGATCCGCGCGGCCCGCACCGCCTTCGACAGCGGCCTGTGGAGCAGCGTTCCGGCGCCCGAGCGTGGTGATTTTCTGCTGCGCGTCGCCGCTGAACTGCGCGTGCGCCGGGCCGAGTTCGCCCGCGCCGAAACGCTCGACACCGGCAAGCGTCTGGTCGAGAGTGAAATCGATATGGACGACATCGCGAACTGCTTCGCCTACTTCGGCAAGATCGCCGGGCAGGACAGCGGACGCATCGTCGATGCCGGCGATGAAAACGTCGTCAGCCGCATCGTGCACGAGCCCGTCGGGGTCTGCGGTCTGATCGCGCCGTGGAACTACCCATTGCTGCAGGCCGCGTGGAAGATCGCCCCGGCCCTCGCCGCCGGTAACAGTTTCGTGCTCAAGCCGAGCGAGCTCACCCCGCACACCAGCATGCTCATGATGGTGCTGCTGGACGACCTCGGTCTGCCGGCCGGCGTCGCCAACCTCGTGCTCGGTGCCGGCGCTGTGGCCGGGGCCCCGCTCTCCAGCCACCCCGACGTCGACCTGGTCTCGTTCACCGGCGGTCTCGAGACCGGCCGGAAGATCGCAGCGGCCGCCGCCGGAACGGTCAAGAAGGTCGCCCTCGAACTCGGCGGCAAGAATCCCAACGTGATCTTCGCCGACGCCGACTTCGACGCCGCCGTGGACAACGCGCTGAACGGCGCGTTCGTGCACTCGGGGCAGGTCTGCTCGGCCGGCGCGCGCATCGTGGTGGAAGCATCCGTTGCCGAGAAGTTCGTCGACGAGCTCGTGCGCCGGGCCAACCAGATCCGTCTCGGCGGACCGTTTGACCCGGAAGCCGAAACCGGGCCGCTGATCAGCGCAGCGCACCGCGACAAGGTCAGCGCCTACGTTGCGAAGGGCATCGCCGAGGGCGCCCGCCTGCGCTGCGGAGGAACCTGGGGCGCAGGCGACCTCGCGCAGGGCTTTTATTACACGCCGACCGTGCTCGACCAAGTTTCGAGCGGTATGTCCGTCGTGATCGACGAGGCTTTCGGTCCGGTCGTGACGATTGAAACCTTTGAGACCGAAGCCGAGGCCGTGCGCATCGCCAACGACACCGTCTACGGCCTGGCCGGAGCGGTCTGGACCCAGGACGCCGGCAAGGCCCAGCGTATGGCCAAGGCATTGCGGCACGGAACCGTCTGGATCAATGACTTTCACCCCTACCTGCCGCAGGCGGAATGGGGCGGCTACGGCCAGTCCGGCGTTGGTCGCGAGCTCGGCCCGATGGGCCTCGGCGAGTACCAGGAAACGAAGCACATTTACCAGAACACCGCACCGGCCGTCACCGGCTGGTTCGCCGCACGTTAGGACCACCGATGACCGTACTGACCCAGACCGACTTCGACTACATCGTGATCGGTGGTGGTTCCGCCGGGGCCGCTGTCGCCGCCCGGCTGAGCGAGGATCCTGCCCTTGAGGTGGCCCTCGTGGAGGCCGGTCCCGACGACCGTGGCATCGACGTCATCCTCCAGCTCGACCGCTGGATGGAGCTGCTGGAGAGCGGCTACGACTGGGATTACCCGATCGAGCCGCAGGAGCACGGCAACTCGTTCATGCGCCACGCCCGTGCCAAGGTGCTCGGCGGCTGTTCCAGCCACAACTCCTGCATCGCGTTCTGGGCTCCGGCCGAAGACCTGAACGACTGGGCGTTCAAGCACGGAGCCACCGGCTGGGACGCCGCCAACACCTTCCCGCTGTTCCAGCGTCTGGAAACCAACGAGGACCAGGCCCCGCACCACGGCCAGGACGGCCCCGTGCACCTGATGAACGTGCCGGCCACCGATCCGTGCGGCGTGGCTCTCCTCGGCGCCTGCGAGCAGACCGGAATCCCGCGCACAACGTTCAATTCCGGTACGACCGTTGTGAACGGCGCGAATTTCTTCCAGATCAACCGGCAGGCGGACGGAACGCGCGCGTCGTCATCCGTTTCGTATATTCACCCGATTCGGGATCGTACCAATTTCACCCTGCTCACCGGCATGCGGGCCCGCAAACTCACCTTCGACGGGAACAAGCGCTGCACCGGCGTGCAGGTCGTCGATGCTCTCGGCGGCAAGACCCACCAGCTCACCGCGCGCGCCGAGGTCATCCTCTCGGCCGGTGCCATCGATTCGCCCAAGCTGCTCCTGCTTTCCGGCGTCGGTCCGGCCGCGCAGCTTGCCTCCTTTGGCATCGAGGTACTCGCGGACTCCCCCGGCGTCGGCGAGAACCTGCAGGACCACCCGGAGGGCGTGATTCAGTGGGAAGCGAAGCAGCCGATGCCCGAGACTTCCACCCAGTGGTGGGAAGCCGGCATCTTCACGACCACCGAGGAGGGCCTCGACCGCCCCGACCTCATGTTCCACTACGGTTCGGTGCCCTTCGACATGCACACCGCCCGTCAGGGTTACCCGACGACGGAGAACGGGTTCTGCCTGACGCCGAACGTCACCCGGGCACGCTCCCGCGGCACGGTCAAGCTGCGCTCGAGCGACTACCGCGATAAGCCCATGGTGGATCCGCGCTACTTCACCGACCCACACGACATGCGCGTCATGGTCGCCGGCATCCGCAAGGCCCGGGAAATCGTGGCCCAGCCGGCCATGGCCGAGTGGGCCGGCGAGGAACTGTATCCGGGCGCCGCTGTGCAAACGGATGCCGAAATCACCTCGTACATCGAAAAGACCCACAACACGGTCTACCACCCGGCCGGAACCGTACGGATGGGCGCCGTCGACGATGTGCTCGCGCCGCTCGATCCCGAGCTGCGGGTCAAGGGAGTCACCGGCCTGCGCGTCGCCGACGCGTCGGTCATGCCGGTTCTCGTCACCGTAAACCCGAACATCACCACGATGATGATCGGTGAGCGCTGCGCCGACCTGGTGAAGGCGGCCCGCAGCATCCGCTGACCTGCGCCGAGGTGTGAGTCCGGGTCCGATTTTTGCGAATAATGCGGTCAGCCTCACACCGCGGCGGCGGAACATGAAAAAAGTGGGCGCCTCCCGAGGGAGACGCCCACTTTAGTGTGGTGCTAGCTGGCGGGGACTTAGAAGTCCATGCCACCCGAGGGGTCGCCGGCCGGAGCCGAGTTCTTCTCGGGCTTGTCGGCAACGACGGCCTCGGTGGTGAGGAACAGTCCGGCAATCGACGCGGCGTTGAGCAGCGCGGAGCGGGTGACCTTCACCGGGTCATTGATACCGGCAGCGATCATGTCGACGTACTCGCCGGTGGCGGCGTTGAGGCCCCATCCGACGGGCAGGTTGCGCACCTTGTCGGCGACAACGCCGGGCTCCATGCCCGCGTTGAGTGCGATCTGCTTGAGCGGAGCGTCGATGGCGACGCGCACGATGTTCGCGCCCGTTGCCTCGTCGCCGACGAGAGCGAGAACTGCTTCGCTCTCGAATGCGGTCTTGCCAGCCTGGATCAGTGCAACGCCACCACCGGCGACGATGCCCTCTTCGACGGCAGCCTTGGCGTTACGCACTGCATCTTCGATGCGGTGCTTGCGCTCCTTGAGCTCAACCTCGGTTGCGGCTCCGGCCTTGATGACAGCAACGCCGCCAGCAAGCTTGGCGAGGCGCTCCTGGAGCTTCTCGCGGTCGTAGTCGCTGTCGGTGTTCTCGATCTCGGCGCGGATCTGCGAAACGCGACCGGCGATGGCTTCGACGTCGCCGGCACCCTCTACGATCGTGGTCTCGTCCTTGGTGATGACGACCTTGCGGGCGTTACCAAGCAGGTCGAGCGTGACGTTCTCGAGCTTGAGGCCGACCTCTTCCGAGATGACCTGTCCACCGGTGAGGATGGCGATGTCCTGCAGCTGAGCCTTGCGACGGTCTCCGAAGCCCGGAGCCTTGACGGCGACGGACTTGAAGATGCCACGGATCTTGTTCACAACGAGCGTGGCCAGGGCCTCGCCGTCGACGTCTTCCGCGATGATGAGGAGCTGCTTGCCGGTCTGGATGACCTTGTCCACGATGGGGAGCAGGTCCTTGATGTTGGAGACCTTGGAGTTGACGATCAGGATGTAGGGGTCTTCGAAGACCGCTTCCTGACGGTCGGGGTCGGTGACGAAGTACGCCGACAGGAAGCCCTTGTCGAAGCGCATTCCCTCGGTGAGCTCGAGTTCGGTGCCGAAGGTGTTCGACTCCTCAACGGTGACAACACCTTCCTTGCCGACCTTGTCGATGGCCTCGGCGATGATCGCGCCGATTTCGGTGTCGCCGGCAGAGATGGAAGCCGTGGCCGCGATCTCTTCCTTGGTCTCGATCTCCTTGGCGCTGGCGATGAGCTCGGCGATGACGGCTGCCGTGGCCTTCTCGATGCCGCGCTTGAGGCTGATCGGGTCGGCGCCGGCTGCGACGTTGCGCAGGCCTTCGCGAACCAGTGCCTGGGCGAGGACGGTTGCGGTGGTCGTTCCGTCGCCGGCTACGTCATCCGTCTTCTTGGCGACCTCTTTGACGAGCTCGGCACCGATCTTCTCGTACGGGTCGTCGAGCTCGATCTCCTTGGCGATGGACACACCGTCGTTGGTGATCGTGGGGGCGCCCCACTTCTTCTCCAGAACGACGTTGCGGCCGCGCGGGCCGAGGGTGACCTTGACGGTGTCGGCGAGAATATTCAGGCCGCGCTCAAGCCCACGACGGGCCTCTTCATTGAATGCAATGATTTTTGCCATATGTGTAACTCGTCCCTCCCGGACGTTCCAAACGATGATGGGGTTAGCACTCAGATGACGAGAGTGCTAGATCGATTCTGGCACTCTGGGGTCGAGAGTGCAAGCGAGCATCCGGGGTGATGCCGGGCTATCTGCAGCTGTCAGGGAACGAGATCGGCCGAGCCAGTGCCGTTGGGCACCAACTGGAACCAGGTATTGCCCGGTGCCAGCCGAATTGTCACTCCGTTGGCGTCGATGAGGCGGATCGGCGACGTCTGGGCGTCCTTGCTCCAGGTGGCCGCGAGGGTTTTGCCGCCGGACGAGATCGACGCTTCACCGGAGGCGATCAATTCGGTCTTGGGGATACTGTCGGAGACGGTTACATCGACCCGCAATACGACCACGTTGGTGGCCTTGAGCTGGGCCCCCTCGGGGGTCAGGTCGGGCGCGCCATCCTGAGCGCGCAGGTACGCGGCCGCCTCGGCGTTCCAGGTCCAGCTGCGGGCGCTGGAGTTGGAGAACCTGGTGTTGATCACCGAAATCGGCGTACCGTCCGTGGCAGCGGATGCCGCGGCGAGGGTGGCCGCGTAGGCGTACTGCTGGGCGGGCGGGGCTACGGAGGCATTGCGGTTGACGAATTCCGACGCGGCGAGGATCACGTTGTGCGGGGCTGAAGTAGCGGAGGACCGGGAGAACAAGCCGCTCGTGTCGTAGTCGAAGATGGCGCTGATCTGGCCGGTCGCGTTCATCGCGTCGACGAATCGCTGCTGGCCGCCGGAGTAGGCGACCAGTCCACCGAAGGGGGCGATAATGTCGGGATCCATCGGCCGAATCGACCGCACCGGTCCGAGCTGATCGGGAATGCTTGACTGCCAGACCGCGACATAGCGGGTGATGCCGCCCTCGACCAGTTCTTCGAACACGAGGTCGGTCCGGTCAATGGCAACCTGCGGCCGGGCCGCAACGTGGTTGTCGATCTTGGCCGCCAGCGACGGGTGGGCCGACGAGCCGCCTTCGACGCTCAGCCCGGTTAGCGGTGCGATCTCGGTCGCCGCCGGGGCGACATAGTCAGAGGTCCAGGCCGTGCCGGTCGGTGTCGAGGATGGGGCCGGGGTGCTGCCGCTGCACGCGCTCAGGAGCAGTGCCGGCAGCACGAGGGCGAGCAGCCCCGCGGCCTGAAGCGGTCGAGCGGTGCGGGCCGTATTTTTCATAGTCACCGGTAAACACTAACGCCGCCCGTTGCAGCGGGCGGCGTTAGTGTGAAATGCGAGGCGGGTTAGGCCGGTCGAACCGATTCAGCCTGCGGGCCTTTAGCTCCGGCACCGACCTCGAAGACGACCTGCTGGCCTTCTTCAAGAACCTTGTACCCGCTCATGTCGATGGCGGAGTAGTGGACGAAGACGTCTTGCCCTCCCCCGTCGACAGTGATGAAGCCGAAACCCTTTTCAGCGTTGAACCACTTTACGGTTCCGTTCGCCATGTGTTACTCCTTGCTCAGTTTTCAACGGCAACGGCCCATTGGCTGTTCCGGGCCGTGCCGCAGAGATTGCGTTCATCCTGTGCGAGCAGCAAATCCCCGAGAGCAAGACGTCTGTTGCAAGTTACCTACTGGTGCAAGTTTCCTTGGGCGAGCTTTCTTGATCCGGGCGGGTATTGCCCGAACAAAATGTGTGACCAAGACGCACATTACTGAAATCGGAACAGAAGACTAGGGGCTTGACGAATCAAATCGTGGCCGCTAAGACCACGGCTTTCGCGTTTTGCTCAGTCAACCGGTGAAACATAGTCGTTGCCGACGACGACGGTCATACTGGCGCCGGAATCAACGAAATTGGTGGAGACCACGATCTGCGCTCCCGAAAGGGAGGCAGCGACGCCGCGGGCGGCGCCTTCCTGGCTCGCATCGGCGTAGTAGATCACCGTGGTCGCCTCAGTGTCGGTGCTGGCGTTCCCGGTGGCATTGACCACCCAGCCGGCAGCGGTGAGTGTGTCCCTGACGGATGCTGCAACGCCGTCGTTCGCGGACCCGTTGAGCACATTGATGGTCTGCGCCGGGTCGACGGTGGCAACGGCCGTGGGGACGGCGGTCGCTGTCGGCGTCGCGCTTGCACTGCTCGCCGGCAACCCGGGAATGTTGGAGAAGTCGAGGCGATTGTTGATTGCGAGGATGCCGACTGCACCGATGGCGATCAACAGCCCGGTGGCCCCCAGCGCCCACCAGAATCCGATCCAGCCGCGTCCTCTCTTGCCGGGGGCGCGGTGGGCTCCCACCCGGTCGAGGGCATGCGTGTGGGTGTCGAAACGGTCTTTCGCAAATTTTTGCGCCATGGTGGTGGAATCCTTGGTTGGCCGGCCGGACCGGAATCGAGCTGCAGGGCAAGGTTCCGTGCTGGCCGAAAAGCGGGTGGGTGCCTAGTCGCGGGTGGGCAGCGAGCGACTTGCGCGTGCCTCGGATCGGACGGAACGCATCCGCTGCAATCGTTTCACCAGCATGGGATCAAAAGCCAACGCCAACGGTGAGTCGACCAATGCGCTCAATAGTTGATAGTACCGGGCGGTCGACAGGCTGAAGGTGGCCCGGATGGCCTCCTCCTTGGCGCCGACGTGCCGCCACCATTGCCGTTCGAAGGCGAGCACGGCCTGGTCGCGTTCGCTCAACTGGGTTGTCGGGGCGTGCTCAGTCATTGCTGCATCCCTCCCCCGGTTGACTGTCTGTCAGGCTCATCCTATTTGCGGGCGGCTGAATGTTGCCTCCGGCACGCCCTGCCGCGGTGGGACACGCCGTGAGGAATGCGCGCGGGGCCAAGCGAGTTTAGGCTTACTAGACGCGGCCAGTGCCCGGTCGCCGGAACGAAGGGATCTGAACATGGACTACGAAATCAAGAAGTCAGACAGCGAATGGCGCTCCGAACTGGGCGCGGAGAAGTTTGCGGTGCTGCGCGAAGCCGGCACCGAACGTCCCGGCACCGGCGAGCTGCTCGACGAGGGTCGGGCCGGCCTCTACACCTGTGGCGCCTGCAACGCCGAGCTGTTTCAGAGTGGCACCAAGTTCGATTCCGGCTGCGGCTGGCCGAGCTTTTACGAGTCAGTTCGTCCCGAAGCGGTCGAACTGCTCGAGGACCGCTCCATGGGAAGCGTGCGCACCGAGGTGCGCTGCGCAAACTGTGGCTCGCACCTCGGCCACGTTTTTCCCGACGGTTTCGGCACTCCGACCGGCGACCGGTACTGCATGAATTCGCTGTCGCTCAATTTCACGCCCGCTGAGTAGCGCGGTGTCAACGACGGAGGCTGTTGCCAGCTCGGAAGTGGCAGGTTCGGCCGAAGCGAATCCTGGTCTTCCCAGCCGGGATACGACCGGTTTCAGAACGGATACCGCGGCGGTCTTCAAAGCTGTCGCTGACCGGCGCAGTTACTCCAAGGTGACGACGCTCGCCCCCAACCGGGCGGAGTTACTTCCGCTCGTGGCGGCGGCCGCGCGGGTGGCCGATCACGGCGCGTTGCGTCCGTGGCGGCTGCTCGAGCTGCGCGGCGACGCCCGCGACCGGCTCGGAGCGGCGTTTGTGGCGGCATCCGCTTGTGAAGGGCTCGAAGCGATCAAGCTGGCCGCCAAGCCGCTGCGCGCACCGCTGCTGATCGCGATCGTCGCGTCGCGGCAGACGAATTTCAAGGTGGCTGGCTGGGAACAGGATGCCGCGGCTGCGGGCGTCGCGCACCTTCTCACGCTGCTGCTCGAAAACGCCGGCTGGGGAGCGATGTGGCGCACCGGGCCGTTGGTGCGATCGGCGCCGGTGCGAGCGTTGCATGGCCTTGCCGACGGGGAAGAGCTGCTTGGCTGGCTCTACGTTGGGGGAATTCCCGAGGAGTCGAAACCGTGCGTGCGGCTGTCGATTGATCCGGAGGAGTTTTTGGGGGTGCTGTAGCTCGGGGCCGTACGCTTCGTCCCCGGCCCACCTTGGACCGCCGGCCCGTGATCTATCAGGGGCCCCTTTCCGGGCCTGGGCGGAAGGGACAGGACGTTCAAGGGCTGCGGTCAGGTGCGGGCGTGGCCGGGCCGGTGCCAGCGCACCGCGGCGATGACCACGGCGACGAGGGCGAGCGCGGTTCCGGCTAGGGTCGTCACGCCGAGCGGATGCCCCTGAGTGGGCGCGAGCAGATCCAGCGCAAGGGCGCAGAGCAGCTGGCCGGCGACGATGCACAGGCCGAGCATGAGCACGCCGGTGGTACGCACGACGAGCGCGGCGCCGGCGATGAAGATGCAGCCGATGAGCCCGCCGGTATAGAGCCACGGGTTGCCCGGCAAATCGAGGGCGAAACCGACCAGCACACCGTGCACGAGCGCCGCGAGTACGAGCGCGACGGATCCGGTGAGAAAGTTCAGAAAAGTTGCCGTGAGCGCACTTTGCGCGGTGACCCGCACCTGACCGTTCACGGCCTGCTGCCAGCCCTGGCCGATACCCGCCACGAGGGGTAGCACGAGCAGCCAGAGCGCGTCGCTGCCGCCCAATTCGCCGCTCACCGTCCAGGCTACGGCGACCAGGGCGAGCACCGCGCCAACTATTTTGGATGCGTGCAGCGGTCGGCGCCCACCCGGACCGATGCCAAACCGGTCCATGACTACACCGCTCACGGTCTGACCGGCCACAACGGCGACAGTAAACAGGGCGATGCCGAGTGGCGCGGCGACAAGGCCCTGCGACAGTACGAACAGCGCGCCGGCCAGGCCACCGAACAGGTGCCACCAGGACAGGGTTTTCGCTCGCACCGCGCGAGTGACGAGTTGCAGGCCGCGGCGCCCGCTTCGGAACACGACGAGGCCAAGGCTGAGAATGACCAGCCCGGAGCCGAAGGAGATGACGGCGGCAGTGAATCCGTCGCCGATTTGATGCCCGAGTTCGCCATTCACGCGCGATTGCACGGCATACATGGCCCCGATCAGCACCGAGAACAGAAGCGCCAGCCAAATCGGGACAGCGGATGCTGCTGGCGCGGCTTTAGCATCCGTTCGGGTCCGTGCGCTGTCCTCTGTCACTTGGCAATACTACGAGATGGGTGCGTGCGGGTTCGGCCCGGTGCTACCCAGCCGGGCTCCGATTCGCCCGGGGCCCACCTTAGGTCGCCGGGCCCATGATCTATCATGGGCCCAGTTTCCGGGCCCGGGCCCGGTCGAAAACAGCGCGCGGGGCGAGGCTTGGCGCGTCAGGCGGCGCGCACCTCGATTTCGCCGGGGGCTGCACCCTCGCTGCCGAAGACCAGGCGGCGGTTGGCGATCTTGTCGGTGAAGAAGCGATCGTGGCTGACCACCACGACGGCCCCGGGAAAGTGCACGAGGGCGCGTTCCATCACCTGGGTGCTCGACATGTCGAGGTGGTTGGTCGGCTCGTCGAGCAGCAGCACCGACGCTCCGGAGAGCAGGCATTGCGCCATGGCGACGCGGGCGCGCTGACCGCCCGAGAGAGCACCGATCTTCTGTTTGAGGTCGGCCTCGCTGAACTGGAACATGGTCAGAAAACGGTTGACCGACTTCTTGGTCGCGGTGAGGGCGAGGCTGCCGGGCATGGCGTTGACGGCATGACTGACGGTGTCGCTCTGGTCGAGTTCGGCGAGAATCTGGTTGTACGAGACAACGCCGGCGCCGCTGGCCCAGGCGACGTCACCGTGGTCGGCGCTCTCCTCGCCGGTGAGCACCCGCAGCAGGGTCGTCTTTCCGCTGCCGTTACTGCCGAGCACGACAATGCGGTTGCCGCGGCGCACCTCGAAACTGAGGTTTTCGAACAGCACCTTGTCACCGAAGCTTTTGGCCAGGCCGTCGACCCGGCAGAGGACGTCCTTGACGTGCAGGTTGCCGTAGATCTCGGTGATGATCTGGTCGACCGGGCGCGGTGTGCGCGACTTCTTGATGTGCGCCAGCTGGTTGCCGAGCTGACGACTCTCGGCCTTGGCGGCCTCCCGACGGTCGGCGATCCCCTCGGCTTCGAAGGCGAGCAGCTCGGATTCGTGCACGAACTGTGCCTCGAGGGTCTTGAGCCGAAACTGCTTCTGCACGATGTACTCGCCGAAGTTGCCGGGGTACTCGTGCAGGTGAAAGTTCTCGACCTCGATGATGCGGGTGACGACAGCGTCGAGAAACTTACGGTCGTGCGAGACGACGATGGCAGCACCCTTGAAGCTCTTGAACCAGGCTTCGAGCCACTCCACCCCGGCCACGTCGAGGTAGTTGGTCGGCTCGTCGAGCAGCAGTACGTCGGGAGCTTCCAGCACGATCTTGGCCAGGGCAGCCCGGTTACGCCAGCCGCCGGAAAGCTCATCGATCGCGCAGACACGGTGTGCCTCGTTGAATCCGAGGGTGGTCAGCGCGGTGTCGATGTGCCGCTTGTAGTCCCAGCCGTCCAGCCGATCCATCTCCTCGAACAGCTCGCCCTGCCGCCCGATCAGCCGGTCGAGTTCGGCGCTGGCCGAGGAATCGAGGGCGATCGCCGCATCAATCGCGGCGAGCTCGGCCTCGACTGCCTTCACGGCCACGAACAGTTCGTCGAGCACCTCGGTTATGGTCTGTGCACCGTTGAGTTCGGAGAACTGGGAGAAATAGCCGACCCGAATGCCATCTTCGAGGGTGACCTCGCCGGCGTCTGGCGAGACCTGGTCGAGAATCAGCTTGAGAATGGTGGACTTGCCGGAGCCGTTCTTACCGATCAGGCCGACCCGGTCGCCGGGTTCGAGGCGAAAGAACGCCTCGCGCAGAATCTGCGTGTTCTCAAAGCGGATGCTGACATCGTTCAGCCGGATCAGGCTCATGTGTGTTTCCTCCCGGGGTGTCTGCAGCGGGCATCCGCTCGAAAAACCCCAGCCATTAGTGTACGTGGCGGCCCTGCGGGACCCTGGCGGCGCAGAAAAACCCCTACATCCCAGTGGGCAGTAAGGGTTGAGAGGGCCGGCCACGGGACTTGAACCCGTAACCCCCACTTTACAAGAGTGGTGCGCTACCAATTGCGCCAGGCCGGCATGAGACCAGGGCCTCGAAAGACCATCCTAAATGATTCCCGGGCCTTTGCCGCCATCGGCCAGGCGAAACGGATGCACCGGCACGAGCAGCAGCATCCGCTTCAGAGCTACCCGGCGGGTGTCGGGGTGGGGGTCGGCGTCGAGGTCGAGTAGGTCTCGCCGAGGGCCTGCTGCACGAAGGAGGCGAATTCCTTGGGGTCGTCGAGCGAGCCGGTGTAGGGCTTGCCATTGACCAGAACGGTCGGGGTTCCGGTGATGGCCTTGATCGACGAGTTGGCGATCGGACCGTCGAGGGATCGGTCGGTGGCGGCCTGAACCCAGGACTCGAAGGTTCCGTCGTCGATGCAGGTGTTGATGCTGGAAAGCGCGGTGCGCACTCCGGAATCCTTGACCACGGCCTTGAGCTCATCGTTGCTGCGGCCGGGCTTGTTTTCCTCGGGCTGGTCAACGAACAACGCCGAGTTGAAGTCGAAGAAGTCATCGGGCGAATAGTTGGCGACGCAGGCTGCAGCGTTGGCCGCTCGCAGGGAGTACTTGGTGCCGGCGGACTTGCTCTTGAGAATCGACACCGGGTGAATTTCGATGGTGGCGGCACCGGAGTCGACCCACTCGGCGATCTGCTCGGTATTGGCTGCTTCGAAGTCCGCACAGAACGGGCAGAGGTAGTCAAGGTAGACGCGAATGTTGGCGACGGCGCCGGTGGGATCGGGTTCGGAGGGCCGAGCGGCGGCGTCGGGCTGCAGCGCCGGGGTGAGGGCCGTGATCATGCCTTCGCCGATGAGGACACCATCGCTCGCCATGTTCCTGGGGCCGGGACCGGCCGGTTTGATCGAATTCACGATGATGACGGCAACGAGCACGACGATGGCGATGCCCGCGATGCCGATTCCGCCCTGCAGGAAAACCTTGTTGCGGCGGTCCTTCTTCTTCTGGCTGACGCGCAGCTGCTTGGCCTTGATGCGGGCCGCGTCACGGCGTCGGTTTTTTGAGGGACTGCTGTCGCTGGGTCCGCCAATAGTCATAAAGATCGCTTTCGAGGAGTGAGTGCGCGCGTTAGCGCACCTTTCGAATAGTAGATCCCCTGACTGGGAATCGACCAAACGGGGCGGGCGGGCGAAAACCGGCAGCGGGGCATCCGTCGTGCAATAATAAAAAAGTCGTGAGCTTCGGCGTGCGGCGGATAATTCCTATTCACAACGGATCGTCCGGCACGTTCCTGCCGGTGAAGGAGTAATAATCATGGCTTCAGTGACCTTTGACAAGGCAACTCGGCTCTACCCTGGCTCCACCAGGCCCGCTGTTGACCAGCTCGACCTGCAGGTCGCCGATGGCGAGTTCCTGGTTCTGGTCGGCCCGTCCGGCTGCGGAAAGTCCACCTCGCTGCGGATGCTCGCCGGCCTCGAAGAGGTCAACGACGGCAACATCCTCATCGGTGACCGCAACGTGACGGATGTTCCGCCGAAGGACCGCGACATCGCCATGGTCTTTCAGAACTACGCGCTGTACCCGCACATGACCGTCGCCGAGAACATGGGCTTCGCGCTCAAGATCGCCGGCATCAACAAGGACGAGCGTGCCGCCCGCGTACTCGAGGCCGCCAAGCTGCTCGACCTGGAGCCCTACCTCAGCCGCAAGCCGAAGGCCCTCTCCGGTGGTCAGCGTCAGCGCGTTGCGATGGGACGCGCGATCGTGCGTCAGCCGCAGGTGTTCCTGATGGATGAGCCGCTCTCCAACCTTGACGCCAAGCTGCGCGTGCAGACGCGTACCCAGATCGCCTCGTTGCAGCGCCGACTCGGCGTCACGACCGTCTACGTGACCCACGACCAGACCGAGGCGCTCACCATGGGCGACCGGATTGCTGTGCTGAAGGACGGCATCCTGCAGCAGGTAGGTTCGCCCCGCGACCTGTACGCGAAGCCGCAGAACGTCTTCGTGGCCGGCTTCATCGGCAGCCCCGCGATGAACCTGTTCCTCGCGGACACCGTCGACGGCGGCATCAAGTTCGGCACCGCGACCGTTCCCGTGCAGCGCGACACCCTGGCCAGCTCCACCGGCAAGAAGGTCACCGTCGGAATCCGTCCGGAAGACATCCAGATGTCGTCGACCGCCGGCGAGGGCCTGCAGATCGAGGTCGACCTGGTCGAGGAGCTCGGCGCCGACGGCTACCTCTACGGTCACTCCACGATCGAGGGCAAGCGCACCGACATTGTCGCTCGCGTCGACGGCCGCTCGCACCCGAACGCCGGCGAGACGGTGTACCTCACGGCTACCCCGAACCACCTGCACGTGTTCGACGCTGAAACCGGCCTGCGCCTCGGCGGCGCCGTCACCGACTAGTCAGCTTTTCGAGTATTTTGGCTTTCGGCTGGGGGGAGTTCGCTCCCTCCAGCCTTTTTCTTAGGGTCACACTATGAGCGGTTCCCTCAATATCACCGCGGCCACGGCCGACCCGGCGCTGCTCGACCTGCCGTGGCATCTGCCCCTGGACGCCTGGCCGAACGAGAACATCGCCTCGCTGCCCAAGGGCATTTCCCGGCACCTGGTACGGTTCGCTCACCTGAGCGGGCGGGTGGTCGCCATCAAGGAGACCACGAGCGAGATGGCCAAGCGCGAGTACGACATGCTGCGCACCCTGGCCAACCTCGAGATTCCCTGTGTCGAGCCGGTCGCCGTCATCACCAATAGAACGGATGCCGACCTCGACCCCCTGAATTCGGTTCTGGTCACCCGGCACCTCAAGTTCTCACTCCCCTACCGCGCCCTGTATTCGCACGCCCTGCGCCCGGATACTGCCACCCGGCTGGTCGACGCCCTCGCCGTTCTGCTGGTACGGCTGCACATGATCGGATTCTTCTGGGGCGACGTGTCGCTCTCGAACACCCTGTTTCGGCGCGATGCCGGTGCCTTCGCGGCCTATCTCGTCGACGCCGAGACCGGACAGTTGTATTCCGGTGGGCTGTCGAACGGCCAGCGCGAGAACGATTTGGAAATCGCCCGGGTGAACATTGCCGGCGAATTGATGGACCTCGAAGCCGGCGGCCGCGTCGCCGACGAACTCGACCCGATCCGGGTCAGCAACGGCATCGTTGCGGCCTACCGGCTGCTCTGGAAGGAGCTCACCGGCTCCGAGTCGTTCTCCAGTTCCGAACGGTGGCGCATCACCGAACGCGTCGAGCGCCTCAATAACCTCGGCTTCGACATCGAGGAACTCGCGATCAAGACCGATGGGACCGGTTCGCGCGTGCGGATTCAGCCCAAAGTTGTCGACGCCGGACACCATCAGCGTCGCCTGCTGCGCCTGACCGGCCTCGATGCCGAAGAGAACCAGGCTCGTCGGCTGCTCAACGACCTCGACTCCTACCGCGCTGCGTATGGTTCGCCGGCCGCCGACGAGGAAATGGTCGCGCACGAGTGGCTCGTGCGCGTGTTCGAGCCGGTGGTGCGAGCGATACCCGTGGAGATGCAGGGCAAGCTCGAGCGGGCGCAGGTGTTCCACCAGCTGCTCGATCACCGCTGGTACATGGCGCAGAACCAGTCGCGGGACATTCCGCTGGCCGAGGCCGTGACCTCGTATGTGCAGGATGTACTGCGGCACCGCCGCGACGAGGCGACCGTGATGGACCCGCTGACTGGCGCAATCACGCTGCCGATCCGCGTGCAGCTCGGCGACGATACCTCGGTCGACCCCGATGACGCCGACGACTGGACCCTCAAGGTCTAGCTCTTCTCCCCCTTTTCGTTCGGGGCCCGGCCCGTCTTTGTGCCCGGCTGCTCGCCTCTTTCGACCGGGCCCGGGCCCGGAAATGGGGCCCATGATAGATCATGGGCCCCATTCCGCAAGGTGGGACTGGAGCACCAGAACACCTCTCTGACGCCAAGGTCGGATCGTGAGGCGGCGGGCATCCGCTTTGCTGATTAGGCTCGGGGAACGTCGTGCTCGGTCAGGAATTCGTAAAACAGGCGGGGCGAGTAGGCCGTATCCCAGTCCCACCGATCGAAGCTGCTGACACCGGGTCTCAGCAGGTTCTCGCGATCCTTTTCAACGATGACAACTTCTGAGGGATGACGGTCCCCCAGAATGGCACCCCGGGTGTACTTAATTTTGCCGTCGAACTCGCCGATCTTGCGCACTCCGCGCCAGAAGAAGTCGACCCAGTACTCGCGCCCCTTCACCACAAAACGCACCTGAAGGTCGGGAATCTCGAAGCCCAACTCGGCCATGCGAACGCGACTGAGGGACTCGCCCGGGTTAGCTGAGAGCGGATTCGCGAATTCAATTGCGCGGCGCGCCTGGGCGCCTCCGTTCCGCGGATGCACACTGGTGAGTTCGGCATACGGAGCGTCTTTGGTGAGGGCCGGGGGGCCAAGGGTTCCATGCCGACGTTCCGCCTCCGCGCGCTCCTGCTCCACTCGTAGGGCGTGGTCCATCATCGTGACGCCGACGAGAAAAGTCGAATTGGCTGCCACGTCGATGAGGGTGCGGGGAAGGCTGGTGGCGGCGCATCCGTTCACCGTGACTGTTTCGGGCTCGACCACGCTGCGATGACTCGTGGTGAATCGGGCACTGCTCCCGCCAGCGGTGTCATTGTTGATCGCGTGCACGACCTGCGGCCACGGGCCGATGATGGGCAGGCCATGCAGCACCGCCGCCGAATGATGAGAGAGTAGCAGCGGCTGCTCGGCCGCGAGGACGGTGGCACGTACGAAGAGTCGATATCGGTCCTCGCTGTGGCCGGAGCGCCAGGCCGCCCCCAGGGCGTAGATTCCACGACGGATGCGCACCAGCTGCCCATTCGCAAGGAGCGCGCGCACGGCATGGGTGGTGAGTCCCGACGCGAGCAGGGATTCGGCAAGAATGAGGCCCTCGTTGCGGGCATTTGGTAGATCCAGGCTGTCAAGCATGGCTACTTTTTACCGGGTACGGGTCTCGAGCGTCGAAAAGTTGGCGGACTTGTGTGAACTGGATGGCGGCATCCGCTGTGGAGGAGAGCCGCGGGCCGCCGCGGAGCGCACGCCGACCTCGCCCCGTTTGCCCGGCCGGGCCCACCTTACGGAACCGGGCCCATGTTCTATCATGGGCCCAGTTCCCGGGCCCGGGCCCCGTCGAAAAGGGGGTCGCCCGGCACGGGGGGACGCCGAGCGCGGCAGAGCCAACGGCGCGCTCGGCCGTCGGGTAAACGCGCCCCGTTTGCCCGGCCGGGCCCACCTTACGGAACTGGGCCCATGATCTATCATGGGCCCAGTTCCCGGGCCCGGGCCCGGGCCCGGTCGCAAAAGGAGACGGCGGCAGGGGCGCGCGGGCCGCCGCGCAGGGGCTACTGCTTCGCGGCCTGCTTGGCCTTCTTGATCTCGGCGCGCAGGCGGGAGACCTCGTACAGGGTGACGCCGGCGGCGATTCCGGCATTGAGCGACTCGGTCGAGGCGCTGATCGGAATCGAGACGATCGCGTCGCAGGTCTCGGTGACGAGGCGGGACAAGCCCTTACCCTCGCTGCCGACGACGATCACGATCGGGCGCTCGGCGAAACCGGTGCCGAGGTCGGGCAGCGACACATCGCCGTCGCCGGCCAGGCCGAGCACGAACACGCCCTGAGCCTTGAGCGCCTTGAGCGTCTGGGTCAGGTTGCTCGCCATCGCGACGGGCGTTCGGGCGGCGGCGCCGGCGCTGGTCTTCCAGGCTGAGGCGGTGACGCCGACCGAGCGACGCTGCGGAACGATGATGCCGTGGCCGCCGAACGCAGCGGTCGAACGGATGATCGCACCCAGGTTGCGCGGGTCGGTGATGCCGTCGAGGGCCACGAACAACGGCTTGTGGCCGCGGCTGATGGTCAGTTCGAGCAACTCCATCGGGTGCGCGTACTCGTAGGCCGGAACCTTGAGCGCGAGGCCCTGGTGCACGGCGTCGCGACCGGCGAGACGGTCAAGCTCGGGGCGCATGACCTCGAGAATGGGGATGTTGCGGCTCGTCGCCATGAGCAGCACTTCTTTAACGCGCTCATCCATTTCGATGCGCGCCGCGATGTACAGGGTCAGCGCCGGAATCTTCGCGCGCAGCGCCTCGAGCACCGAGTTACGGCCGGTGACAATCTCGTGCTCGTCGATCTGCTGGGCGCGACGGGTCGAAGAGCCGCCGCCGCCGGTGTTGCCGGTGCCGCGCTGCGGGCCGCCCTGCGATGCGCCGCGGGCACCGCCGCGAGCAGCGGGGCC
>NZ_SOHF01000017.1:0-119047 GCF_004404045.1 Cryobacterium sp. Hh11
AGCGCACTCGGGAACATGCCGCCCGAAGAATATGAACGCAACTATTACGCTGAAACAAACGGCCCGATAAATATCGAAGCCGCCAACAAAACGGCGGCATGAAACCCGGGACGGTTCAGTCTTCAGCTAGCGCTTGCGACGGGCGAGGAAGGCATCCATTCGGGCGAACTTGGCCTCGGATTCGAACAGAATCGACTGAGCAACGTTGTCGACGAGCGGATGCGCCGCCCGCGGAGCGTGGAAAACTTCCTTGGCCAAACGGGTCGCCAGCGGGTCCTGCGCGGCGATGCGGTCGGCCAGCGCGTGGGCGGCAGCGAGCAGGTCGTCGGGGTCGTGCACCTCGGTGACCAGATGCACGGCAAGGCATTCGGGGGCGCTCAGAATGCGTCCGGCCAGGATGATCTCCTTGGCCACCGGCTCGCCGACGAGCTCGGCCAGTCGCCAAAGCGCACCGGCAGCGGGCAGAATGCCGAGGGCTGTCTCCGGATTGCCGATCCGGGCGCTCGTGGAGGCGATGCGGAAGTCAGCCGCATAGGCCAGTTCGGCGCCGCCGCCGAGCGCCCAGCCGTCGATCGCGGCGATCACCGGCATCGGCAGCTTCGCAATGCGGGAGAACAGCCCGGAATTGATGCCGAGCAACGCGTCGTCGCGGCGCCGTTCCCGCAGCTGGGCGATGTCGGCACCCGAGGCGAAGACACCGTTCGCTCCGCTGATAATCAGGATACGCGGCTGCTGCTCCAGTTCAGCGCAAATTGCGTGCAGCTCATCGATCATGGTCTGGTCGATGGCGTTGCGCACGTCGGGCCGGTCGAGCTGCACGTGCACCCGGTCGGCGCGATGCTCAATCGTGAGAGTGGTGGGAATGCTGTTCATTGTGGGACGTCTCCGTTGAGGTCGGGGTTGGAATCGGGGTCAGTCGTGCCGGCCGGGAACACCCGCTTGTACTTGCGGCCGTCGGGCAGGGTCACCGTGCGGCTGACCAGGGTGCCGCGCCGCACCTGCAGGTAAATCGCCTGAGCGCTCACACCGCGTTCGGCCGCCGCCTCGGCGACGGACAGACCGGGGAGGTCGGTCGGCACACTGCTTGGCCGCACGGATCGTTTGCGGCCGGCTTCGAAGCGCGCGCTGATCTCGTCGTCGGTGCCGCCCCAACGCCATTTGGCCGCCGGAGGCTTGAGTCCGGTCGCATCAGCGATCTGGTCCCACGACACATCAGCAGCGAGGGCGCCGCGAACAGCGGCCAGGGTCGCCGGGTCCTGTTCGAGGGCGGTCTGCAGCAAGCGGATGGCGCGCAGCCGATCCAGGGGCGAACCAGCGGTATCCGTTTGCAGCGTCAGCACCCGCTCGAGCGCGGCCGCCGTGGTCGGCGCCAGAAACGATCCCATGCGTGGTCCCCCATCGAGTGTGCTGCGACTGGAGGCAGCAGCCCCATCTTGCCAGATCCAACGCGTCGTTTGAACAGATTACGCCAGCACGACGACCGAGTGCGGAGCCAGCTGCAGGGCGTTAGGCAGTCGGTCCTGCACAGCATCGCCAGCGGCGGCGAAGGACAGCACGACCTCTCCCCCGCCGGCCGGAATGTGCGCCGAACGCTCGCCGAGGTTGATCAGAATCTTGCTGCGGCCACGGTGCAGCCGCAGCCACCCCTCGGTCGCATCCGCCTCGACGGCGATCTGGTCGAACCGGGGATCGGTGATATCGGGGTGGGTGCGGCGCAGCGCAGCCAAAGCACGGTAGAACTCGAGCAGTCGAGCGTGCTCGGGCTCGGCCAGTTCGTTCCAATTGAGCTTGGAGCGCTCGAACGTCGCCGGGTCCTGCGGGTCGGGGACGAGCGCCGGATTCCAGCCCATGCGGGCAAACTCGCTGATGCGTCCGGTGGCCGTTGCCGTGCCGAGTTCGGGTTCGGGATGCGAGGTGAAGAACTGCCAGGGTGTCGTCGCCCCCCATTCTTCCCCCATGAACAGCATTGGCGTATACGGCCCGAGCAGGGTCAGCGCCGCGGCAATTGCGAGCTGGCCGACATCCAGTTGGGCGCTGAGCCGGTCACCGACGGCCCGGTTGCCGATCTGGTCGTGATTCTGGGATGCGACGACCAGCCGCCAGGTGGGCATCCGTTCCCGGTCGATCCGGCGACCGTGGGTGCGCTCCCGAAAACTGGAATAACTGCCGTCGTGAAAAAACCCGTGGGTGAGCACCTTGGCCAGGGCGTCGAGCGGCTCGAAGTCGGCGTAGTACCCCGAGGTTTCCCCGGTGAGGGCGACGTGCACGGCGTGATGAAAGTCGTCGCTCCACTGGGCGTCAAGGCCGTAGCCGTTCGCCTCTCGGGGGGTGATGAGGCGCGGATCGTTGAGGTCGGATTCGGCGATCAAGGTGAGGGGCCGCCCGGTCTCGGCGCTGAGCGCGGCGACCTCGACGGCGAGTTGCTCGAGCAGGTGGGTGGCGCTGCTGTCGCGCAGCGCGTGCACGGCGTCGAGGCGCAGGCCGTCGACGTGGTACTCGCCGAGCCACATGAGTGCGTTGTCGAGAATGTATCGGCGCACCGGGTCGGAGTGCGGCCCGTCGAGGTTGAGCGAGGACCCCCAGGTGTTACCGGCGGCCTCGCTCAAGTAGGGACCGAACTGTGGCAGATAGTTGCCACTCGGGCCGAGGTGGTTGTAAACGACATCCTGAATGACGCCAATGCCACGCTGGTGGCAAGCATCGACGAAGGCCTGGTACGCGGCCGGACCGCCATAACCCTCGTGCACGGCGTACCAGAGCACACCGTCGTAGCCCCAATTATGGGTGCCGTTGAAGGCATTCACCGGCAACAGCTCGACGAAGTCGACGCCGATCGATTGCAGGTGATCGAGCCGGCTCGCGGCCGCCCCGAACGTACCCTCCGGTGTGAAGGTTCCCACATGTAACTCGTAGATGACGGCGCCGGCCAGCTGCCTCCCGGTCCAGTCGGCATCCTGCCAGACATGCACGGACGCATCGAAACTACGCGACGGGGCGTGCACCCCGGCAGGCTGCCGCCGTGATCGCGGGTCGGCGTACGGCCCGCGCCCGTCCACGATGAAGCCGTAGTCGATCTCGGCGCGCACCGCCGGTCGAGCGGATGCCGGCAGTTCCCACCAACCGTCATCGCGGGCGGTAAGTTCCAGCCTTCGCGTGCCCAACACCAGCTGCACGGTCTGCGCGTCGGGTGCCCAGACCTCGAATCTCTGCTCGTTCATGTGTGACGTCCGATGCGGTGGGAAGGGCGGTCTCGGTCGTCGACAGCCACCAGTAACGCCACCGGATACCGGGCCAGCACATCGGCGACTCGCACGCTTGGGCCGTCAAAGCGCTGGCGCGTGAACACATCGACGACGGTGCGACCGGCCACGGCAATGGTCGTGTCGCGCCAGCCGCCGGCCTCGTGCAACCCGATCGGCAGCCGCGTGGCCACGGTGATCGCTCCGCCGCGGTCGAACGCGACGACATGGCCAGCAGCCGGGCCGAAGGCGGGCACGGGCAGGTAGCGGGTGAACAGCTCTGGCCGGTTGCCGCGCAGGTGCAGGGCGCTGGAGGTGACCAGCAGCTTGGCGGCGCCGGTCTCGTCGACCGGGGGGAGCCATCCGCTTTCCAGACGGGTCAGCAGCTCGCGGCGCAGCGCATAGTCGACCGGGCGACGATTGTCAGGGTCGACGAGCGAGGTCTCCCACAGCTCGCTGCCCTGGTAGACGTCTGGGACGCCCGGCATGGTCAGCTGCAGCAGCTTCTGGGAAAGCGAATTGCTCCACCCGGGCTGCTGCAGCCGGTCAACCAGTGCGGTGAGGAGATCGCGGGTCGGCCCCGACTCGACGGCGGCTGTGACGAGGTCGTCGAGAGCCGCTTCGAAACCGGTGTTCGGCTGGGTCCAGGTGGTCGACGTGCCGGCTTCGCGCGCGGCCTTGAGGGCGTAAGCGGCGAGCCGCTCCCGGCTGGCCGGCCAGGCGCCCACGATCGCCTGCCAGAGCAGGTTCTCGAAGGGCGCATCGTCGAGCGGATGCGCTGCCCGCAGCTGGTGTAGCGCCTCCGCCCACTCGGCGGGGATCTCGGCAAGCACCGCAATGCGCGCCCGCACGTCTTCGCCGCGTTTGGTGTCGTGGGTCGACAGCGTCGTCATCGAGTGCGGAAAACCCGCCTGACGCGTGCGCTGCCGCTTGTGAAACTCGGCCACCGGCACGGCGAACTCGTCGGGATCGGCCCCGACCTCGTTGAGCGAGGTCAACCGACTGAACCGGTAGTAAGCCCGATCTTCCACGCCCTTGGCCATGACCATGCCCGAGGTCTGTTGAAAGCGCACGGCGGCCGGATGCCCCGGGTCGCCGAGCAGGGGCAGCATCCGGTCGATCTCGGATTGAAGTTCCGGGCGGCGGGTAGCCGAGCGGCGGGCCGCCTCGCGCAGATTCTCCGAGCCAACGGGCAGGTACGAGCGATAGACCGGAAACCAGGCCAGCAGGTCAGCCAGGGCCTCGGCGGTCTGTGCCAGGTTCCCCGTATCGCTCGGCACGAGTCGAGCGATTCGCAGCACCTCGGAGCGCAGAATGCCGTCGGTCACGTCGCGCTTGTTGCGATAGACCAGGTCGGCCCAGTCGGTAGCGACGCCCTGCAGGCTGGCCTCGAGCGCATCGAGGGGCTCCTGGCCGGCCGGATCGACGAGCACCCGGTCGACGTCGGCGAGGGCGTCATAACCGGTGGTGCCGGCAGTCGCCCAGCTGGTCGGCAGCGCTTCGCGCCCTTCCAGGATCTTCTCGACCAGAACGTAGCAGCCGTCGGTGGCCCGCCGCAGGGCTTCCAGGTAGCCGGCCGGATCGGCGAGCCCGTCGGGGTGGTCGACCCGCAATCCCTGGACGAGGCCGTCGCGCACCCAACGCACGATCTCGCGGTGCGATTCCTCAAACACCCACGGCACCTCGACCCGGATACCAGCGAGGCTGTTCACCGCGAAAAATCGGCGGTAGTTCAACTCGGCGTCGGCGCGACGCCAGTTCACCAACTCGTAGTGTTGTCTGGAGTGCACCTCGGCCGGGCTGGCACCGTCATTGTTGCTTTCGGCCGCCAGGGGAAATCGGTTGTCAAAATAATGCAGCTCGCCGCCCACGATCTCGAGCCGGTCCAGTTCCGTGCTTTCATCCGAACCATCGTCGCCGAGAACCGGAATGCGAATCTTGCCATTGCCGAACGCCCAGTCGACGTCGAAAGCCTCGGCATAACGCGACTGCTGACCGTTCTGCAGCAGGTCCCACCACCAGGCGTTCTGCGCCGGGCTGGCGACCCCCATATGGTTGGGCACAATGTCTACGAGCACGCCGCGCCCGGCCTGGTGCGCTGCCGTTGCAAGCCGGACGAGCCCCGCCGCACCGCCACGGGCCGGGTCGACCAGCGAGTGGTCGACCACGTCGTAGCCGTGATCCGATCCGGGTTCGGCCTTCAGCAGCGGCGACAGGTAGACCCAGTCAGCACCGAGGGAGCGCACGTAGTCCACGATTTCGGCCGCTGCATCGAGGTCGAATCCGGCCGTGATCTGCAGCCGATAAGTGCTCAGCGGCATCAGGTCAGGCCCGGGAGGGAGATCAACCCGGTGTTGCCCGCGAGTGACGCGGCCACCGAATGATCCGGGGCAGCTTCGGGTTCGTGATACGCGCGCAGAACCACGAGGGACCGACCAACTACCGTTTGAATGGCTCCGGCCGGACGGGCAATGGAATCGGCCCCCTCGCCGGCGGTGTCGACGACGATCTCCCAGGCCGGGGCGTACTCATCGGGCGGCAGCTTGAATTCGACGTCCTCGGCATCCGCGTTGAACAGGAGCAGAAAATTGACGTCGACGACCTCTTGCCCGCGCACGTCGCGTTCGCGGATTCCGTTGCCGTTGAGAAACTTGGCCACCGTGCGGGCCAGATTCTCGTCCCAGTCTTCTGACGCCATCGGCTCGCCGTCGGTGTTGAGCCAGACGATGTCGGGCAGGGACTCCCCTGCCACCCGTTTGCCCGGGCGTCCGTCGAAGAACCGGCTGCGCCGGAACGTCGGGTGCTCGCGGCGCAGGCGGGAGACCGCCGCCGTGAACTCGATCAGTGGCAGGTCGGCTTCGTCCCAGTGCACCCAGGTCAGCTCGGAGTCCTGCGCATAGGTGTTGTTATTGCCAAGCTGGGTGCGGCCCAGTTCGTCGCCGTGCAAGAGCATCGGAACCCCCTGCGACAGCAACAGGGTGGCCAGGAAATTGCGCGTCTGGCGGGCGCGCAGCCCGCGAATCTCGGGGTCGTCAGTAGGGCCCTCGACGCCGGAGTTCCAGGACCGGTTGTGCGATTCGCCGTCGTTGTTGTCTTCGCCGTTGGCATCGTTGTGTTTCTCGTTGTAGGACACGAGGTCAGCGATGGTGAAGCCGTCGTGCGCCGTGACGAAGTTGATCGAGGCCATCGGGCGCCGCCCTGAGTGCTCGTACAGGTCGGCCGAGCCGGCCACGCGCGAGGCGAACTCGCCGAGTGTGGACGGCTCTCCCCGCCAGAAGTCTCGAACGGTGTCGCGGTACTTGCCGTTCCATTCCGACCACTGGGAGGGAAAATTACCGACCTGGTAGCCGCCCGGCCCGACGTCCCACGGCTCGGCGATGAGCTTGACCTGCGACACGATCGGGTCCTGCTGCACGAGCTCGAAGAAGGTGGACAGTTTGTCGACTTCGTACAGGTCTCGGGCCAGAGCGGAGGCCAGATCGAACCGAAAGCCGTCAACGTGCATCTCGAGCACCCAGTAGCGTAGCGAATCCATGATGAGCTGCAGCACGTGCGGGTGCCGAACATTGAGGGTGTTGCCGGTGCCCGTGTAGTCCATGTAGTAGCGCTTGTCGTCGTCCATGAGGCGGTAGTAGGCCTCATTGTCGATGCCCTTGAACGATAGGGTCGGTCCCATGTGGTTGCCCTCGGCGGTGTGGTTGTAGACCACGTCGAGGATGACTTCAATTCCGGCGGCGTGCAGGCTGCGCACCATGCCCTTGAACTCCTGCACCTGCTGACCGAGATCACCGGTGGAGGAATACGCGTTGTGCGGCGCGAAGAATCCGATCGAGTTGTAGCCCCAGTAATTGTTCAGGCCCTGCTCCATGAGGGTGCCGTCGTTCACGAACTGGTGCACCGGCATGAGTTCGATAGCCGTCACCCCCAATTTCTGCAGATGGTCGATGACCGAAGGATGCGCCAATCCCGCGTAGGTGCCCCGCTGGGTCTCCGGTACGGACTCCTGAAGCTTGGTGAGTCCTTTGACGTGTGCCTCATAGATGAGGGACTTACTGTATGGCGTGCGCAACGACCGGTCGCCTGTCCAGTCAAAGAATGGGTTGACGACCACGCCGAGCATCATGTGTGCCGCGGAGTCTTCGTCGTTCGGGGAATCCGGGTCGTCGAAGTCATAGGAGAACAGCGACGGATCCCAGTCGATGGCCCCGGTCGTAGCCTTGGCGTAGGGGTCAAGCAGCAGCTTGCTCGGGTTGAGCCGGTTGCCCGCTGCGGGGTTGTAATCGCCATGCACCCGGTAGCCGTAGCGCTGGCCCGGCTGCACGAGCGGAAGATAGCAGTGCCAGATATAAGCGGATGACTCGCGTACCTCGATGCGCGTCTCACCGCCGTCTTCATCAAAGAGGCACAGTTCGACTCGTTGGGCCGCCTCACTGAACAGGGCGAAGTTGGTGCCGCTCCCGTCAAAGGTTGCGCCGAGGGGGTAGGCGGTGCCGGGCCAGGTTTCCATGAGACTCCTCGAAGGGAAGGTGGGACACGGTCAGGTGCGAGTTGAGGGACACGGCAGCACCCGACGGTGGCCGCGCTTGGAGAATACGCTACAGGCATCCGCCGACATATCTGCCTTCCGCTCGAGCGGGAGTTGGTTGGGACCCTGAGAAGTTCCTCGCGGCGCTGGAGGGTCAGTCGCCGATCAACCCATCGGCCAACTTCTGCAGGCGGGCGTCCGCCGAATTTATGGGATCGTCGGCGACAGCCCGAAGCCCATCGTGGATGCGGTGCGCCGAACCAACGGCACGGCCAACGGCACGGCCAACGGCACGGCCAACGGCACGGCCAATTCATCGTCCGATCCATCGGATGATCTCGCTGAACACGCAAGAATGGAGTCAGGCGCCGTCGGCGGTGCCACAACGAATGGAGCCACCATGACGGAATCCCAGCTCATAACTTTCTGGGGCAAGGCACGCGCACACATTATCGTGTCCCAGGCCGCCCCGACGTTTCTGCTGACCGCTGTCGTCGGCTTTCTCGCACTCGGGCTGGCAACCGCTGACCCGGCCGTGCGCATCGCTGCGGCAGGCATCCTGCTCGCCTCGGGTATTTTTGGTGCCCTTGCACAGATAAGTGCCGCCAACGAGGGTCTCGCCGTCATCGCCGACCTGCGGGCCCTGGAAGCGCCCAGCGCGCTCACCCGGTGCATCATTGCCATGGCGCCGTGGGTGAATGTCGTGCGCTACGTCACCCCGGCAATTTTCGTCATCGTTTACGTCGCCATTCTGACGTCACTGTTCTTCAGCGCTCCCGCCATGCCCTTCGGCCGCTGAGGCAGCTGCCCTGGCGAGGGTTACGCCGAGCTCGCAACGCGGCGATCACGGCGTGCGCGCCACCAGGCCCAGGCCCGGGTAACGATCCGTTTAAGGAACGCACCCACCCGTCGAGCCGAGGCGAACTCCGTTCCGAGCACGGTGAGGCCCAGAAAAACGATGAGCCAGCCCGGCCCAGGCAGGGGGATCAGAATGACTCCCACCAGAATGACGAGGGTGCCCAGCAGGGCAACCGCCAGGCGATAGGCGAAGAGCAGATAAGCATGCCCATCAACCCAAGCCCGTGCCCGACCCAACGCGCGACGCACCGGATGCCGGGGATCGGTGCCGGTGGCGATATCGCGGGAGAGGGCGTTAGACATGGCATTCAATGTATGACGCATGGCTGGGAAGACGCCGCCGGGAGTGGTCAGCCCGCCGATTCGCCGTCGAGGTAATACCAACGCCCCGTCACCTTCTGAAAGCGGCTAACTTCATGTTGCTGCCCGGAAATACCATCCTGGCGATAGTGAGCAGTGAATTCGACGACGCCGTCGCTATCGAGCATTCCCCCGCTCTCGGTCCGCAGAATGTCAAGGCGACGCCAGGTGAGGGACGGGTCTAATTCGAGCGAGCTGGGCTTAGTGAGCGGATGCCAGGTGTCCAGCAGATACTGCGCGTGACCGAGTGCAAAGGCGCTGTAACGCGACCGCATCAACCACTGGGCGGTGGAAGGAACGGCCGCGCCGGCGTGAAACCGACCGCAGCAGGCGGAATAGCTGTCTCCGCTCAGGCAGGGACACCGCACATCCTCGTGCATAAAGCAGAACCTGTCTTAGTTGGCCTGTGCTCGTGAATAGGCCTCGCGAACGGTCGCCGCAATGCGCCCGCGGTCGGAAACCTGAATGCCATTGGCCGAAGCCCATGCCCGCACGGCCTGAAGCTCGGCACGATCCGACTTTGATCCGCTGGCGGCTCGCGCTTTCGCGGGAACATAGCCAACTCTGCGGGCAACGTCGGCATAGGGCTTCAAGGCTGCACGAAACTCAGCGAGATTCTTTTCTGACAGATCGACCTCATAGGAGTCGCCCTCAAACGCGAAAGAAACGGATGCCCCCGAGCCATTCTCGATAACGGAACCGTCGAGGTCGTCTAACAATTGAACGGTGGTCTTCTTCATGCTGTAAATCTCCAATTTATGAGGGATGCATTCGGGACGCATATATTGAATTCGTGCTTGTGGGATTAACCACTAAGAGATTATCGCTGCCCGAAACTTTTTCCGATACCCGCCACGCGGTATTTCTTCGGCAGCTTTGAACCGGGCAAGGATGCCACTCTTGCCCAGCCAGGTCGGGGGACTTGACTAACTCTGGCACTCGCCCGCAGAAACTCACGAAAAAACTCGTCACAAAGATTGCAAGACTTTTTAGCCGGCTCCAAAAATACCGAGAGAGGGCACAAAAAAGCCCCGACACTGTCGGGGCTTTTCTATTCTGGTGGATCCGAGGGGATTCGAACCCCTGACCCCCTGCATGCCATGCAGGTGCGCTACCAGCTGCGCCACGGACCCAGATTGTCGTTTCGAATCTCTCCGAAACAACTTTGTTAGCTTACAACACAGAATGTGATCTGCGAAACCGAAGCTACTCCGCGACCTCTTCCGTGTCGCCTTCTGCGTCAACTTCGGCTGCCACTTTGGCCGGAATCCCGGTCGGAATCACCGGGCAGTCCTTCCACAGGCGCTCCAGAGCGTAGTACTGGCGCTCTTCCTCGTGGAAGACGTGCACGACCAGGTCGCCGAAGTCAACGAGGACCCAGCGTCCCGCAGCGCGTCCCTCACGGCGGAGCGGCTTGTGGCCGGCCTCGATCAGCTTGTCTTCGATTTCACCGGCGATGGCAACGACGTTACGTTCGGAGCGTCCGGTGACGATGAAGAAAATATCAGCCAGGGGAAGCGGATTGGACACGTCAAGCGCAACCAGATCTTCCCCACCCTTCGAATCGGCGGCGGCAACGGCAATTTTGAGCAGCTCGAGAGCGTGCGGCGACGTGGTCATAACTGAATCCTTGAGATTGTGCCGCGGGGCGTGAATGCGCACGCGGCGATGATGGGGGGAACGGAGGGAAACGAGTCACATCGACGCGTCGGAGAAATTTGTGGGATCGATCCGCGTAGCGGCACTAGAAAATGCCCAACAGGTAGCCAGTCACGAAGAGAGCGAGAACACTGACCGCGAGGATCGCCGTCGTGATGACCAGAACCATGGGAAGCGACGCTCGCTGCTTCTTTGGCGGCGTAAGCATGCCGCGAGTCGAGGCATGCGTACTCACTGCGCGACTGGCACTGACCGGTGCCGAGTCGCCGCCAAGCTGGTCAGCATCGAGCTGGTCCATCATGTGGTCCATCTCGGACGAATCAAACAGATTGGGATGCGCCCCGGTGGAGCCAAGACTGCGTGGCAGATCGAAAGATCCTGTGATTATGATCTCACCGGTGTTGGAGATCGGACTCACGCTGGGGCCCTGATGCGGAATCGACGGCAGAATGAGCGCATTCGTCGTCGTTGGGATGCCGCCGGCCCCGATTCCGCGATTGATCAGTTCATCCAGCGACTGTTCAGGTGCGTGCACCGGCGTTTGCTCGCCCGAATCAACGGACCAGTGACCGACGGGCGGAGTCCAACCGGCGGGCTCACTCCGGTCCGGCTCAATCTGCTCCGGTTCGATCTGCTCCGATTCGATCAGCTCGGCCTCGATCAGCTCGGCCTCGATCAGCTCGGCCTCGGGAACCGCGGCCTCGCGCGCGACCGGCGCTGACACCGTCGGAACGGCATCCTCTTGCGCTGATTGATTCTGACGCGCCTGCAGGGCTCGCAGTTCGCGGCGGCTGAGGGCGGGCTCGACGGCGGGAACCGCAGACGGGGGTGTCGGGGTTTCCGCTGGTGCAGTGGATGCCGCAGACTCGGCCGGTTCGCTGGCCCGGTCGGGCGTGTGGTGGCGACTGGACCGCCGCGCGACTGGGGCACTCCCCGGGGCTGCCAGCGCAGCTGGGCGTAAGGCTGCGGGGGTCAGCGCGGGCACGTCAAGAACGGGAACGGGCTCCCGATGACGCGCAAGTTCACGCGCCTGACGTCGGCTGAGCGGCTGAGGCTCTCCCAACGTCATGCCACACTCCGATACAGATGATGCTTTGAGATGTACTGGACGACCCCATCGGGGACCAGATACCAGACCGGGAAACCCCGATTGACCCGTGCCCGGCAGTCAGTAGACGAAATGGACAGTGCCGGAACTTCCAACAAGCTTACGTCCTGGTTGGGTAAACCCGAAACGCTCAGCTCATGCCCCGGGCGACTCACAGCGACGAAATGGGCCAGCTGCCACAGCTCGCGCACGTCTTTCCACCCGAGAATCTGCGTGATGGCATCCGCTCCGGTGATGAAGAACAGTTCGGCGTCTGGTCGTTCCTCGTGCAGATCCCGGAGCGTGTCGATCGTATAGGTCGGCCCGACCCGGTCGATATCGACGCGGCTGGTGGTGAATCGGGGATTCGACGCGGTGGCAATGACCGTCATCAGGTAGCGATGCTCCCCGCCGGTCACTCCGCTTTTTTGCCAAGGTTGCCCGGTGGGTACGAAGACGACCTCGTCCAGGTCGAAGCTCTGCGCCACTTCGCTCGCGGCGACGAGGTGTCCATGGTGGATGGGGTCGAAGGTACCGCCCATCACGCCGATGCGCGGACGACGAACTGTCACGTTACGATCAGGCTTCTAGTGGCCACCGGTGCTGGAGCCACGTCCCCCGTGCGCTGCCGCGTAGGCGTCGGCCTTGGCACTGTGACGGTTGGAGACATCGCGAAAGCTCCACAGCACGATGCCGAGGGCGAGGAACAACACGGCCGCGACCATCGGGTAGGCAATCAGGGGCAGCGGCAGGGCGATGTGCTCGACCTCGGTCAGCACAGCAGTCACAAAGGACATCGGTTCTCCATTCAAGCACAACGACCAGCACGCTGCTCGAGCTGTTCAAATCAAATTATGGGTGCGACGTTTCACGCCGCCGTCCCCATTCTAGCGGCAGCCAGCAGTGACCTGGCTAAAGCTACGAGCGCACCTGTCCGGTGCCGCGCACGATCCACTTGGTGCTGGTCAGCTCGGGCAACCCCATCGGGCCACGGGCATGCAGCTTCTGGGTGGAAATGCCCACCTCGGCGCCGAAACCGAACTCGCCGCCGTCGGTGAACCGAGTCGAGGTGTTGACCATGACCGAGGCCGAATCCACCTCGTTCAGGAACCGCTCCGCGTTCTGCAGGTCGTTGGTGATGATCGACTCGGTGTGCCCGGTCGAATAGCGACGGATGTGCGCAATCGCCTCGTCGAGAGAATCCACGATCGCGACCGAAAGGTCGAGGCTCATATATTCGGTGGCCCAGTCATCGTCGGTCGCCGGGACGGCGGACGGGTGGAGGGCGCGGGTGCGGGCATCCGCGTGAATCGTCACCCCGGAGGCTTCCAGCTTGGCCAGCACGTCGGGCAGAAGTCGTTCGGCGGCGCTGCGGTGCACGAGCAGGGTTTCGAGGGCGTTGCAGACGCTGGGCCGGTGCGTCTTGGAGTTGTGCACGATGTCGATCGCCCACTGCTTGGTGGCCGTTTCGTCGAGGAAGATGTGCACGACGCCGGCGCCGGTTTCAATGACGGGAACCTGGGACTCGGTCACGACGGTGCGAATGAGGTTGGCGCTGCCGCGCGGAATGAGCACATCGACGAAGCCGCGTGCCTTCATGAGTTCGGTCGCGCCGGCCCGGCCGAAGGGATCGATGGTCTGCACAGAGTCGGGGTTGAGCCCGGCGGCGGCGATGGCGGCCTGGACGAGATCGATGAGAACTCGGTTGCTGTTCTCGGCGGCGGACCCACCGCGCAGCACGACAGCGTTGCCGCTCTTAATGGCGAGGGCGGCAAGGTCGACGGTGACGTTGGGGCGGGCCTCATAGATGACGCCGATGACGCCGAACGGCACGCGCACCTGGCTGATCTTAATGCCGTTGGGCAGGCTGCTGCCCCGCACGATCTGGCCGACCGGGTCGGTCAATAGGGCGATCTGGTCGACGGAATCAGCGAGAGCCGTGATACGCGCCTCGTCGAGCTTGAGCCGGTCGAGCAGCCCGGCGGTCAGGCCGTTGGTCGCCCCAGCATCGAGGTCGATCTGGTTCGCCGTCACGATGGCCGCGACGTTCTCCCGCAAAGACTGGGCGATCAGCTTGAGCGCCCTGTTCTTCACCTCTGTCGGTGCCGAAGCGAGCGACAGAGAAGCGGTGCGAGCGGCCTCAAGGGTGGGCGTGAGCTGGGCGACATCGTTCAGTGACTGCAACATGCCCTCAAGTTTACCGGAGGGCCTGCCGAGAGACTATTTAGACTTTCTCAGCGGATGCGCTGGGCCGACGGTGCCGGCGAGGGTTCAAACCAGGTTCCGACCGGTTCGCCGCGCAACGCTTCGGCCACGAGTCCGGTCGCGGTGACGAGCACGGCGGTTCCGGCCTGCGCGGCGATCCGGGCGGCCGTGATCTTGGTGCTCGCTCCCCCGGTGCCCACCCCGTTCACCTTGGTCGCGCCGAATTCCATGCCGATCAGGGGATCGCCGGAAGCGACGTGGCTGATGCGCTCGGCGCCGGGCAGGTGCGGCGGGCAGGTGTAGAGCGCGTCGACGTCGCTGAGCAGCACCAGCAGGTCGGCGTCGATCAGGATGGCTACGAGGGCGGCGAGTCGATCGTTGTCACCGAATCGAATTTCGTGGGTCGCAACCGTGTCGTTTTCGTTCACGATCGGCAGGATCCGCAACGCCATCAGGCGCTCCATCGCCCGCTGGGCATTGCCGCGGTGGGTGGCGTTATCGAGATCGCTCGCGGTGAGCAGCACCTGCCCGGCGACGATGTCGTAGCGGTCGAGGCTGTCCTGGTAGCGAAAGATCAACAAATTCTGACCAACGGATGCCGCGGCCTGCTGGGTCGCCAGGTCGGTGGGGCGCTCCTGCAGCTTCAGGTACGGCATGCCGATGGCGATCGCACCCGACGACACCAGGATGACCTCGGTGCCGCGGCCATGGGCTTCGGCGAGGGCATCAACGAGCGGTGCGATCTGCCCGGAATTCTCGCCGCTGATCGACGAGGAACCCACTTTGACGACGATGCGCGCCGCCGAGCGAACAAGTTCCTGCGAGCGGGCCCTCACTCGGAAACCATGAATAGTGCACGTATCAACAGACTGCAACCGCACATGTAACTGGTCCTCCGGCGAGAATTACGGACGCAACGGAAGCGACCAGGGGCAGTTTAGCGCAGCCGGGTCGGGCTCCCGATCCGGCTCAGACCCGATCCGGCTCAGAGCAGGGCGCGACGCTCTTCGCTGGCCGTCGGCTCGAACCAGGTGCCGACGTGCTCGCCGCGCAGGGCTGCAGCGGCCAGTTCGGTCGAGGTGACCAGAACGGCGGTTCCGGCCTTGGTCGCGAGGCGGGCGGCGACGACCTTAGTGCTCGCTCCCCCGGTACCGACCCCGGTCGCTCCACTCGAGCTGAACTCGAAACCGTCGAGCGGGTCATCCGCTGCGATGAAATCGAGCTTCTCGGCGCCGGGCAGGTGCGGCGGCTTGGTGTAGAGCGCGTCAACGTCGCTGAGCATAATGAGCAGGTCCGCGTGGATGAGCGTGGCAACGAGTGCGGCGAGACGGTCGTTGCTTCCAAAGCGCAGGCCGTACACGGCGACGGTGTCGTTCTCGTTGACGACGGGCAGGATGCGCAGGTCGAGCAGACGCTCGAGCGCGCGCCGGGTATTGCTGCGGTGCGGCTCCTTGAGGGCGTCGCCCTCGGTCAGCAGCACCGTGCCGGCGGCGATGCCGTACCGGTCCAGGCTTTCCTGGTATCGAAAGATGAGCACGTTCTGACCGACGGCGGCAGCCGCCTGCTGGGTGGCGACGTCACTCGGACGTTCTTCCAGGTTCAGGAATGGCATGCCGGTGGCAACCGCGCCGGAGGAGATGAGCACGACCTCGGTGCCGCGACCGTAAGACTCGGCCAGAGCATCGACCAGTAGGGTGATCTGGTCGGAGTTGTCGCCGCTGATCGACGACGAGCCGACCTTCACGACGACCCGTTTCGCGCTCGCTACATTTTCTCTGGCTAAGCCACTCACTTCTGTACTTCTTCCGTTGTGTCGTTCTCGCTGTCGGCGTCGACGTTTGTTTCGTCGTCAGCCTCGACCTCGACCTCGACCTCGACCTCGACCTCACTGTCGACCGGGGCGACGCTGCCGTCCGCAGCCACCGTGACGTCGGCGAGGCGCACGTCCTCGTTGTATTCCTCTTCACCGGTCTGCCACATGCCGGCTTCGCGCTCACGAATGAGTTCGGCGCGGGCCGAGGACTTGGCATCCATCCTGCCGAAGTACTCCTCGCGGCGTTCGTTGCTGGTACGACGTTTGGGCTCGTCAAGGCGGGCGTCGGTTCCGCGGGGAGCCGTGATGAGTTCGGCGGTCGAGGTGAGCGTGGGCTCCCAGTCGAAGACGACACCATGGCCCGGGCCGATGATGACGGTCGAGCCGGCGATGGCACCCGACTTGTACAGTTCGTTCTCGATACCGAGTTTGGCGAGTCGGTCGGCGAGGAAGCCGACGGCCTCGTCGTTGGTGAAGTCGGTCTGCTGGATCCAGCGTTCCGGCTTGGTTCCGAGGATGCGGTAGATATTGCCGAAGGTGCCACCCTCGACCTTGATGACGAAGCCACCCTCGTCGACGGCCTTGGGACGGATGATGATGCGCGGCTTCTTCGCTTCGGCTGCAGCGGCCTCGGCGCGGCCCTGTTCGACGACCTCGGCGAGGGCATAGTTGAGCTGCTTGAGGCCCTCGTGGGTGACGGTGGAGATCTCGAAGACGCGGTAGCCGCGGGCTTCGAGGTCGGCCTTGACGAAGGCGGCAAGTTCGCGGCCTTCCGGTACGTCGATCTTGTTCAGGGCGATGAGCTGGGAGCGCTGCAGCAGCGGCTTCTGGCCCTCAGGCACCGGGTAGGCGTCCAGTTCGCCGAGGATGACGTCGAGGTCGCTGATCGGGTCGCGGCCGGGCTCGAGGGTGGCACAGTCGAGCACGTGCAGCAGGGCGGTACAGCGCTCGACATGGCGCAGGAACTCCAGGCCGAGGCCCTTGCCCTCGCTCGCGCCCTCGATCAGTCCGGGTACGTCGGCGATGGTATAGCGGGACTCGCCGGATTCGACGACGCCAAGGTTGGGGTGCAGCGTGGTGAACGGGTAGTCGGCAATCTTGGGCCGAGCCGCGCTCATGGCGGCGATGAGGCTGGATTTGCCCGCGGAGGGATATCCAACGAGCGCGACATCCGCTACCGTCTTGAGCTCGAGGTAAACGTCGCCTTCCCAGCCGAGCGTGCCGAGCAGGGCGAAGCCGGGGGCCTTGCGCTTGGTCGAAGCGAGGGCAGCGTTACCGAGCCCGCCCTGGCCGCCGGGCGCGACGACGAGGCGCAGCCCGGGTTCATTCATATCGAGCAGCTCGTTGCCCTCGATGTCTTTGACGACGGTACCGATGGGCACCATGAGCTCACGCAGGTCGCCGTTGTGCCCGTTGCGGTGGTCACCCATGCCGGGGCCACCATTGTCGGAGCTGCGGTGCGGTGAGCGGTGGTAGCCGAGCAGGGTGGTCGTGCTCGGATCGGCCACGAGCACGAGGTCTCCGCCGCCGCCGCCGTTGCCGCCGTCGGGGCCGGCGAGGGGTTTGAACTTCTCACGCTTGACCGAAACGCATCCGTTTCCTCCATTGCCCGCTCGTAAATGCAGCGTCACGTGGTCAACGAATGTGGCCATGGAGTGCCCCTTTCAGGTGGCGCAAGAAATGCTTCAAAACGAAGGTGCTATGAAACGTTGTGCGGTAAATCGGTGCTGCGGTAAATCAGTACTGCGGTGAATCGGTGCTGCGGTAAATCGGTGCTGCGGTAAATCGGTGCTGTGTTTGATCAACACCGCGGTGAAACACGTCAGGGCGGACCGAAGCCCGCCCTGACGATGTGCTGAAAAGCACCGTACTGTGAAAACCTACTCGGCTGCCACCACGATGTTGATGACCTTGCGGCCACCCTTGGCACCGAACTGCACGGAGCCGGCTGCCAGGGCGAAGAGCGTGTCGTCGCCGCCACGGCCGACGTTAACGCCGGGGTGGAAGTGCGTGCCGCGCTGACGAACGATGATCTCGCCCGCTCCGACAACCTGACCACCGAAGCGCTTCACGCCGAGGCGCTGAGCGTTCGAGTCACGACCGTTGCGAGTGGAACTCGCACCTTTTTTATGTGCCATCTGTCTATCTCCTCAGGCCTAGGCGATGCCGGTAACCTGAACGCGAGTGAGCTCCTGACGGTGCCCCTGACGCTTCTTGTACCCGGTCTTGTTCTTGAACTTCTGGATGACGATCTTCGGACCGCGAAGGTTGTTCAAAACCTCAGCGGTGACCTTGATCTTGGCCAGCGACGCCCCGTCAGAGGTGATCTTGTCGCCGTCGACGAGAAGCACGGCGGCCAGCTCGACGTTGCCGTCCTTGTCAGCCTTGATTCGGTCCATCGTCACGATGGTACCGACCTCTACCTTCTCCTGCCGCCCTCCGGCGCGCACAACTGCGTAAACCACTTTACGTACCAATCTCTGGGGAGCCCAAGGCTCCGAATCTGAAAACTCACTAGTGTGAATTGACTGCTGTAATTGACTGCAGCGTACGAACCGGTTGGCTGCGCACACTCAGAAAACCTTGGCATTTGCGTTGATTTTGCCTAACGCACACCAAGGGTTGACTTTACCTGATTCGTTACCCGCGGTCAAACCAACGGCGCGGCGTGTCTGAACCACATCTGAAACACGGTGCGGCTCGTAGACTTCGATCATGGCAATACTTATCGACCAGCCTAGCTGGCCGGCGCACGGAACGGTGTGGGCACACCTCGTGAGCGACTTGAATCTTGACGAATTACACGCCTTCGCCGCTGTCGCCGGCCTTCCGCGGCGCGGATTCGACCTGGATCACTACGACGTGCCGGAAGCCAGCTACCACGAGCTGGTGGCCGCCGGCGCTCTCCCGGTCACCTTTCGCGAGATGATCGTGCGGTTGCGCGCCAGTGGCCTGCGGGTGACCGCTCGGGAGCGCCGCGGGCTGTAGACGCGGCGTTGGCCACCCGGCAACTACTGCCAGGTGGCGTCGAAACCCAGCACGCTGCGGCGCAGCTCACCGGTCGCCACGTTCACAAACAGGGTCGTCGCATCCGTCGCCTGGGCATTCTCCGGGTAGCCGTCGGAGAGTTCGCTGTCTCGATTGGGCACCACCTGCACCGCCAGGTACTGGTCGTTGGGTGAGATCTCGAAGCCGACGATAGTTTCCAAAGCGGATGCCGGCGCGTAGACAGTGCGCGCCTCACCCCCCGCAACGAGGGACAGGTACTGCCGCACCGCGCCGGTCGCCGGATCAAACTCGGCCACCCGCTGCACGTACCGGTCGGTCTCCGTATCCCCGTCTCCCCCGGCCAGAAACCTGAGCTCGGCCGTGTACCGCGTGGTGCCTGCCACGCTCTGCGGCACAATCGCCGACTCAGTGCCCTGCGAGAGATCGAGCACGTATTGGCCATCGCGGTCGGAGACGGCGATGCGCACCCCGTCGGGGGCGAAGGCGGTGAGGTTGGCAAATTGGCCGAGCGGTACCGGCGGGTCGAGCTCTGGTTCATTCTCGAGCGGGTTACCGCCGGACTGGTCGATCGGGTTGATCAGCAGCATGGTCGAGTCGTATTGCTGCGCGACGATATCGGCGCGATTCGCCATGAATCCCCAGGTAGTGACGCTGAGTGGGTCGCCGTTCAGATCGGCTACCGGAGTGGACGCGTTGGTGCGCAGGTCGAGGATGAACAGCACATTGTCGTAGCGGGGGCCCGCGGCATCCGCTGCGCTGGTGAATCGAAAGCCGACCAGGGACTGGCCGGGAGCGGCCTGCAAGTCGTGCACGAGGCCAACTCCGGGTAAGTTGAGCACCTCGGCGGTGCCGTCGGCGTCGACCCGGTAGAGCGCGTTGGCCAGGTCGTCGTTGACCGTAACGACGGCTAGCTCCGTGCCCATCGGTACGAACTCCTGAATGTTCGCGGTGGCAAAGGCAACGCTTGTTTCAGTCGAACCGACCGTGGTGCGAAGGATCCGGTCGAGGGCCCGTGCGTCGGCACCGACCGAAGGGGCGGCCCGGCTGAGGTAGTACAACGACGGTTCGGAGGTGCTGAACTCCGTACTGAAGGACGACTGGCGGTCAACGGCTGACCCGGTGACACCCCGCACGGAGACGGCGTAGTCGGTGTTGTAGGCGAGCGGCTGGGGAAAGGAGATCACGACGGAGTTACCGCTCGTCGTCACCTGGAAGTCCGTGGCGGGCGCGATATCCACCTGGTCCTGCGTGACCTCGACGAGCTGACGATTGGTCGCTAGGACCAGGCGCTGGTTCGCGGCGGAAACCACAGCGGTCGTGTCGACGTCGACGGAGGTGAGCCGGGGACCACTCATCAGGTTCACGGCGATTAGGGCGAAACAGGCCACGACCAGACCGCCAACGAGCAGCCAGAGTGCGCGACGAAACGGACGCAGTGCTGGCTGCTGCTGCGTAGCCTGCTCAATAGACATAGGGATCATTCGGCTGATCGACGGGAAGAATTTCGACCGGGGTAATCGCGAGCGGGTCGCTCGCCGCAGCGCTCGCGCTCACCTCGAACCGACCGGTGACCTGCACCCAGTCATCGACCTCGTACTCGGCCTGCCAGCCGGGCAGATAGACCGGGACGCCGATCGGCTGGGCGTCGACGGCGCAGCAGGTCACGACGAACCGGGCGACGTAGAACACGTTCTCCGGGTCGCCGGCATCGGGGGTCACAAACCCGGTGACCTGCGCGGTCTTATCGGAGTAAAAGGCTGGGTCGGAGGATTGCGCGAGCAGGGAGACCCATTCCCGTACGCTCAGCTTCTCAAAATCACCCGTGCCGATCAGTGCAGCCGCCTGCTCGGCATCCTCGTCGGTGCCGAGTCCGCCGGAGTTCACCTCGCGCTGGGTAGCGGTCGCGCTCGTCAGTGTGGTCGGCGGCACCACGACAATGGCGACACCCATGACGAGCAGCAGCACGACCCCCACACCGGTCAGGGTCGTTTCCACCCGGCCGGTACGTTCCACCGCGAAGTGGCGGCGGCGCGCGAAACCGGCGCTCACCAGCACGAGCCCGACGACGGCCATGGCGATCGTGAAGACGAAGTAGCGCGGGTGGATATACAGCCCGAGCTGACCGCTCAGGCCGAGCCACAGGGTCGCCACGACGACGACGAGGCTGAGCAAAACACCCTGCCAGCGCTCAGCCCAGTAGCGGAGTGCCGAACCGTTCCTACGCAACATAGTTCACCAGCAATCCGAGCGCCGCGCTCATCAGCCCCACCACCACTGTGATGTGCAGGAGCGTGCGACTCGTGAAAGTCGTGCGCATAAGGGCGAGCATCTTGACGTCGATCAGGGCACCGAACACGAGGAATGCCACGATACCGCCGGGAAGAAAAGTGCTACCAAAGGACAGTACGAAGAAGGCATCGACGTTGGAACAGACCGCCACGATGAAGGCCAGGGCCATCATGGCCAGCACGGACCAGACCGGGTTGCTGCCGAGGGCCAGCAGCACCGAGCGCGGCACGAACACCTGGGTGAGGGCGGCCACGGCCGATCCGATAAACAGGGCCGGCATGATGACCGAGGTCTCGCGAATGAAGATCTCGGTGGTGCGGCTGAACCGGCTCTCACGGCCGTGCTCATGATCGTGGCCTGCACCGCCGTGGCCGCTGGTCGAACCGACCGCGCAGGCGGCAGCGAACCTCGTCGTCAGCAGGCTTTGGGGGTCTGGATGCTTGCTGAACAGCCAGCCGACGACGTTAGCGATCAGAAACCCGCCGAGCAGCCGGGCGACCAGGATGTGGCCGTCCCAGCCGAAGGCCTGGTGCGTGGTGATGATGGTGATCGGATTCAAAATGGGCGCGGCGAGCAGAAACGTGATCGATTCGGACACAGTGAAGCCTCCCACCATGAATCCGCGCGCGAGTGGAACGTTGCCGCACTCGCAGACCGGAAAGAACATGCCGAGGAGAGAAATGGATGCCCGCCGCAAAATCGGATTGCGCGGCAGGTGCCGGGCCAGCACACCGTGCGGCAGCCAGACCTGCACGACCGCGGACAGCAGAATGCCCAGAAAAACGAAGGGCACCGACTCGATAATGACGCTAATGGCGAGGGTGAGGGTGTCCTGTACCCGGTCGGGCAGCTGCCAGTCGGTGAGCTGCTCGTCGACGAAGGCCGGCGACAGGGCCCGCACGACGAAAACGGCGAGCACCACCAACACCCCCGCGGTGAGGCCGAGAGGCCATCGCCGCAGGAGCGGAAGCCGCCCGCCGATTACGTCGTCGCCCAACTCGCTGCTCGCGCCTACTCGCCGTGCGGCGGCTGGCTGGTGGCAGAGGCGGCGGACGCGACCGGAACCGTTCCGGTCGCGGTCAGAATTGCCTGGCCGGCGGCACCACCAGCGGTCGTGACGCGACGGCTGCGCGCGCGTCCCTGACCGGGCAGTTTCGGTTCTGGCAGGGAATCGAGCACGGAGTCCAACAGCTGGTCGGTGACCTGCTTGCTGGGGCGCCGCGTATTGCGGGTGGACTTCTTGACCGGGATGTCAAGAATTTCGACGGATTCCGACTGCTCGGGCGCGGGTGTCTGCACGGCCGGCGCACCGGCTGCCAGGGTGCTGCGACCGCCGCGGGTGCGGGGTGCTGCTTCCGTGGCGACCGACTCGACTGCCGGCTCGACTGTTGCCGCGGGTGCTGTCTCAGCGGCCGGGGCAGCGGATGCCGCTGGCTCGGTCGGCACGGTGTTCGCCGGTGCAGTGCTGGCCTGAGCAGTGCTGGCCTGTGCAGTGCTGGCCTGAGCTGTGCTGGCCTGAGCTGTGCTGGCCTGCTCCGCCTGGCGGGCGCGGGCCTGTTCGGATCGCGACTGCTGGCCGCGCCCACCCTGGCCGCGCGAGCGCGACTGGCGACCACGCGAACGCTCGGTGCCCGTCGTCGGGTCGGCCGATTCCGTGCTGACTGGCACGGCTGTCGACTGAACCGCTGCTTCCGGTTGGACACCGGCCTGCTCGATACCAGCCTGCGCGGTACCGGCCTGCGCGGTACCAGCCTGCGAGACCGCAGGCGCCGCAGCATCCGGTGCGGTCACGATGGCGATGGAACCGGTGCGGGTGATGGTGCGGGCGGCGATCAATGCGAGGGCATGCTTGGCGTCTTCGGTTATGCCGTGCGTGCCCGCCCCGCTCTTGGGAGCATCGGACGACGAGTTGGAACCCGCGTGCTGGTCACGGTTGGAGCCGTCACGCTGGCCCGAGTTGTGCGCGCTGTCACCGTTGCTCGTACCCCCGTTGCTTCCGCTTTTGGTGCGCGGGCGTCGTTCCTGCGGCGGCTGCGCCGTCTGGCGGTGCTTGATGACCGGGTCGTGGTGCACGATGATGCCGCGGCCAGCGCAGGCCTCACAATTCTCGCTGAACGATTCGAGCAGCCCGAGGCCCAGCTTCTTGCGGGTCATCTGCACGAGTCCAAGCGAGGTGACCTCGGCCACCTGGTGCTTGGTGCGATCCCGGCTGAGGCATTCGATCAGGCGACGCGACACGAGGTCGCGGTTGCTTTCGAGCACCATGTCGATGAAGTCGACGACGATGATGCCGCCGATGTCGCGCAGGCGCAGCTGGCGCACAATCTCTTCGGCCGCTTCAAGGTTGTTCTTGGTGACGGTCTCTTCGAGGTTGCCGCCGCTGCCGACGAACTTGCCGGTGTTGACGTCAACGACGGTCATGGCTTCGGTGCGGTCGATCACGAGGGATCCACCGGACGGCAGCCAGACCTTGCGGTCGAGGGCCTTTTCGATCTGCTCCGAGATGCGGTACTCGTCGAAGGCGTCGACCTCGCCCTCGTGGGTTTCCACGCGCTCGAGCAGGTCGGGGGCGACCTGACTGAGGTAGTTCTCAATCGTCGAGCGCACGTCGGGGCCGGCCACGACCATCCGCTGGAAATCTTCGTTGAAGACGTCACGCACGATCTTGACCAGCAGGTCGGGCTCGCTGTGCAGCTCGGCGGGCGCCTGCGCCGACTCGACCTGCTCGGCGATGTTCGCCCACTGCAGGCGCAGCCGGTTGACGTCGACGGTGAGCTGCTCGTCGGTGGCGCCCTCGGCGGCGGTGCGCACGATGACGCCGACGTTGTCGGGCAGAACCTCCTTGAGGATCTTCTTCAGGCGGGCCCGCTCGGTGTCGGGAAGCTTACGGCTGATGCCGTTCATCGACCCGTTGGGCACGTAGACCAGGTAGCGGCCGGGTAGCGAAACCTGGCTGGTGAGGCGGGCACCCTTGTGGCCGATCGGGTCTTTGGTGACCTGCACGAGCACCTTGTCGCCGGGCTTGAGCGCGAGCTCGATGCGGCGGGCCTGGTTGCTGGTGCCGGAGTTCTCGGCGGCGGCGTCCCAGTCGACTTCACCGGAGTAGAGCACGGCGTTGCGACCGCGTCCGATGTCGACGAAGGCGGCTTCCATGCTGGGGAGCACGTTCTGCACCCGGCCGAGGTAGACGTTGCCGATGAGCGAGGCGTCCTGGTTCTTGGCGACGTAGTGCTCGACCAGCACGCCGTCCTCGAGCACGCCAATCTGGATCTTGTTGTGCTTGGCGCGCACGACCATGAGGCGGTCGACGGACTCACGACGGGCGAGGAACTCGGCCTCGGTGATCACCGGGCGACGACGTCCGGCATCGCGGCCGTCGCGACGACGCTGCTTCTTCGCTTCGAGCCGGGTCGAGCCCTTGATGCGCTGGGGTTCGGTGATGAGTTCGGGTTCGCGCGGGGCGCGCACCTTGACCACGGTGTTGGCGGGGTCGTCGGTGCCCGAACGGTTCTCGTCGCCGGTGCGACGACGGGCCCGACGACGAACCGTCGTGGACTCTTCTTCCTCGTCGTCATCCAGCTCGTGCAGTCCCTGCTGCGATTGCTGCTGCGACGAGCGGATGCCGGTGCGCGCTGGCAACGGCAGAATCTCCGGCGCCTGAAACAACAGGGAGAACGACGGGCGAACCGGGGCCTGGGCCTGGCCGTCCTTCTGGTCGTCCGTCGTCTTGGCGCGCTCTGGCGTGGAGTCGGTCATCTGCTGCGCTCCGGTGACGTTGTTGTACTCGGCGATGGTCACCTTGTTAATCGGAGGCTCCGGCGGCATTGCGGGCGCTTCGATGGCGGGCGCTTCGACTGCTGGCGCAACGGTCGGTACAGTGACCGGCGTCTTCCGGGTTGACTTGCGAGTGCCGAACAGGCTCTTGCGTTTTTTGTTTTCGTTGTCTTCCACCATCACTGGTGCGCTCCTTGACCGCTGTGAATGACCGCGCCATCCACCGGTTACTCTCTCGTGCGAGGTCTCCACCTGCGTGAAATCCCCGCGAATCTTTTACTGCTGCACCCGGCTTTGACCCCCGGTGTAAATTCGGGGACCTGTGCTCTGGCTGCTAAAACTGCGGGTCGTGGGACCCTTCTACTGGGCGACTATTGCCCATTAAGCTCTGTACTCGTTAAGCACTGTGGCGTCTGCTTGAGCGCGGCTCAACGACTACCAACGATTATCGCATGCAATCGCACTAAGCCACGCCGTGCGGGTGGCATAATCACAAGAGTGCCGCAGACAGAGCGTTATCACCGTCCAACCGGGCTGGCCTTTTTCCTGATCATCGCGGGAATCATCGCGTTTGCCGCCGCATTCGCCCTCACGCTGGACAAGATCCACCTGCTGGAGGATCCCACTGCGCAGCTCAGCTGCAGCTTCAGTGTGTTGATCGGTTGCGCGACGAATCTGTCCTCGCCACAGGGCGCCGTTTTCGGTTTTCCGAACCCGCTGATCGGGCTCGCCGCCTGGAGCGTCGTGATCACGATCGGCGTCGCTATTCTGGCCGGCGCCCGGTTTGCGCGCTGGTTCTGGGTCGGCTTCAACGTCGGTGTGCTCGGTGCGATGATCTTTGTGATCTGGCTGATCGGGCAGAGCATCTTCGTACTCGACGTGCTCTGCCCGTGGTGCATGGCCACCTGGGCGGTGACCATTCCGGTCTTTTTAGCCGTGACGCTGTACAACTTCAAGGTCGGTAATCTGCCGGGTGGGGCATCCGTTCGCCGCGCGGCTGCAGGGGCTTATTCGTGGATGTTCGTCATCACGATCGTCTGCTACATCGTGTTCTTCATCGTGGCCCAGGTCAATATGGACGTGCTGAACCGCCTGTAACGATAACCAGAAAAGGCCCCCGTCTCCTCGAGACGGGGGCCTTTTAGATGGTGCCTAGTCGAACCAGAGCGCGAGTTCACGCGCGGCGGATTCGGGCGAATCGGAGCCGTGCACGAGGTTCTGCTGCACCTTGGAACCCCAGTCGCGGCCAAGGTCACCACGGATCGTGCCCGGAGCGGCGGTCGTGGGGTCTGTGGTTCCGGCCAGAGCACGGAAGCCTTCGATGACCCGATTGCCGGCAACGCGGAACGCGACGATGGGGCCACTCTCCATGAATTCGACGAGGGGCTCGTAAAAGGGCTTGCCCGCGTGCTCGGCGTAGTGCGCGGCGAGCAGTGAGCGGTCGGGTTCGACGAGCTTCACGTCGACCAGGGAATACCCCTTGGCCTCGATGCGGCGCAAAATCTCGCCGGTCAGGTTGCGGGCAACGCCGTCCGGCTTGACCAAAACGAGGGTTTCTTCAATCGGGGTGTTCATTCAATCTCCTTGTGTTGATCGGGATGCGTGTGATCTATTCGGGAGCCGGTGACCATACAGTAGGTCCACATGGCGGCAAACAGGGCGCCGACAAAAAACATGGCCGGGGTGACGAACCCGGTGGCGATAATGATCGCCTGCAGCGCCCAGCCGATCGGGTACGACCAGCGGTAGCGGAGCAGTGGGATCAGGGCGACCATGGCCGCACAGAGCAGCACGCCGCCGATGATCACGCCGAGCGGTGCGACCGGGCCAGGCTCGGTCGCCACGGACACCAGCCCTAGGGTGACGACACCGCCCAGAAAGACGACGATGGTCTCGAAACCGAGCAGAATCGTCGCGAGCGACCGCTTGACCGAGCGCGGACCGCTCACTTCTCCATCCACTCACCGCCGGCGGCGAGGGTGATCGCGTCGCCGACGAGCACGATCGACCCGGTAACGAGCACAGCACGCTTGGGTGCCTCGGCGGCCCATTCACGGGCGCTCTCCAGGGCACCGGCCAGGTCATCGAAGCGGAAGGTGATCTGGTCGCTGGTCCACTCGGCAATATTGTCGGCGAGGTCGTCCATGCGCACGGCCCGCTCCGAGTGCGGCTCGGTCACGTAGAAGCGGTCAACCCGCGGCGCGAGCGCAGCGATGATTCCCTGCGCGTCTTTCTCGGCCAGAATTCCCACGACCACGGCGATCTCGTCGAAGTCGAAGTACGCCTCGAGGGCTGCGGCGAGGGCCGCGGCACCGTGCGGGTTGTGCGCGGCGTCCACGAGCACGGTCGGTTCGATACCGACAAGCTGCAAGCGGCCGGGAGACGTCGCCGTCGCGAGGCCCTCGGCGAGGAGATCGCTGGCGAGGGCCTGACTGCCGGCGCCGAGAAACGATTCGACGGCGGCAATGGCCACGGTGGCATTCTGCGCCTGGTGGGTGCCGTAGAGCGGCAGGAACAGTTCGCTGTAGGTGCCGGCCAGGCCGCGCACCGAGATGACCTGCCCGCCGACGGCGACGGTGCTCGAGAGCAGTTCGAAGCCCTCATTCTCGAGGGCCAGCGTCGACTCGGTCAGTTGCGCTGCGCGATTAAGTTCGGCCTGCACGTCGGCGCTCTGCGCCGCCGAGACCACGGATGCCGCCGGCTTGATGATTCCGCTCTTGGTGCGGGCAATCTCGGCGACGGTATTGCCCAGGCGCAGCGTGTGATCGAGGGCGATCGGGGTGAAGACGGCGACCTGGCCGTCGGCGACGTTGGTGGAATCCCACTCGCCGCCCATGCCGACCTCGATCACGGCGACATCCACCGGCGCGTCAGCGAAGCAGGCGAACGCCAGCACGGTGAGCGCCTCGAAGAAGGTCAGCGGCGCTTCGCCGGCGGCTTCAAGCTCGCCGTCGACCAGCTGCAGGTAGGGCTGGATGTCGGTCCAGTTCGCGGCGAGGATCTGGTCGCTGATCGGTTCGCCATCGATAACGATGCGCTCGTTCAGCCGGACCAGGTGCGGACTGGTCAGCAGGCCGGTGCGCAGCCCGTAGGCGCGCACGATGCTCTCGACCATACGACTCGTGCTGGTCTTGCCGTTAGTGCCGGCGATGTGAATGATCGGATACGACGTCTGCGGGTCGCCGAGGAATTCCAGCGCCCGACGCGTCGGTGCGAGACGCGGCTGCGGCTGGGCCTCGCCCACCCGCTGCAGCAGGGCGGCGAAGACGGCGTCGCCGGCTTCACGAAAAGAATCGAGCGGAGCCGGCTGGTTCATCGGCTCCTCATCGTCACCGCGACCGGTGATGTTCTTCCAGCCGGCAGTGTCGTCGTCGGGCATGCCCTCAGCAGGGGCGTTGGTGTCAGACAAGGATGGCTCCATTCACGCGTGCGACGGCAACAATGACGGCGCCCAAATTGACATAGTGGTCGGCTTCAAAGCGCACGTAGTGTTCGACCGGCGCGCCGACACGCGCTTCGAGCCACTCGGACGGCAGATCGGCGGAGAATTCGCCCTGCGACGGCCGATGGGTGCTGAACGTCGTGGCGAGGGTTTCGTCCGCGACGTTCACCCCGAGGGCAAGGTCGAAGGAGTCGGCATCCGCTTCATTCTGAAACAGCAGATCGAGACGGATGCGGTCGCTCACCTGAAAACCGGCCGATTTGCGGGTGTCCTGCACGGCGCGAATGAGGTCGCGGGCAAAGCCCTCGGCCTCGAGTTCGGGCGTGGTGCTGGTGGCGAGCAGGGCGAACCCGCCGCCGGGCAATAACGCCAGCGCGGTGCTGCCGTCACCCGCCTCGTTGTTCGCTTCGAGGGTCAGTTCGAATTCGCTCGGCTCGAGGGCGATGCCGCCGGCCGTCACGATGCCGTCGGTCTCACTCCAGTCGCCGGCGCGAGCAGCCTTGATCACCTGCTGCACCTGCTTGCCGAGGCGAGGACCGGCGGCGCGGGCGTTGACGACGAGTTTGCTGGTGACGCCGTACGCGGCGGCACTGTCATCTTCGAGCTCGATCAGGGTGACCGTTTTCACGTTGAGTTCGTCGCGGAGGATGCCGACGAACGCAGCGAGAGCGGACGTGTTGCCGGTGACGACGGTGAGGTTGGTCAGCGGCAGGCGCACGCGCAGGCCGGCCTGTTTGCGCAGCGACAGCACGGTGCTGCTGATCAGGCGCACCTGGTCCATCGCGGTGACGAGTTCTTCGTCGGCCGGGAACAGGGCGGCATCGGGCCAGTCTTCGAGGTGCACGCTGCGGCCGCCGGTCAGGCCCTGCCAGATGCGTTCGGTGACGAGCGGCAGCAGCGGAGCCGTGACCCGGCAGACGGTTTCCAGTACGGTGTAGAGCGTGTCGAAGGCTTCGTGCGAGGTGGCACCGGCAGCGGCGCCGCCCCAGAACCGGTCGCGGGACCGGCGTACGTACCAGTTGGTGAGCACGTCGGCGAAGTCGCGCAGGCGGGCGGCGGCGACCGTGCTGTCGAGGGCTTCGAGGTCGCTCGTGACGCCGACGATGAGGTCGCGGGTCTTGGCGAGCAGGTAGCGGTCGAGCACGTCGGTCGAGTCGGTACGCCAGGTGGCGTCGTAGCCGGCGGCACCGGCGGTGTCAGTGGAGGCAGACGCGTTGGCGTAGAGGGAGAAGAAGTACCAGGTGCTCCACAGCGGCAGCATGACCTGGCGGGCACCCTCACGAATTCCCTCCTCGGTGACGACGAGGTTGCCGCCGCGCAGCACCGGCGAGCTCATCAGGAACCAGCGCATGGCGTCGGCACCATCGCGGTCGAAGACCTCGTTGACGTCGGGGTAGTTGCGCAGCGACTTGCTCATCTTCTGGCCATCGTTGCCGAGCACGATGCCGTGACTGACCACGTTCTTGAACGCCGGCCGGTCGAACAGGGCGGTGGAGAGCACGTGCAGCAGGTAGAACCAGCCGCGGGTCTGCCCGATGTATTCCACGATGAAGTCGGCCGGGTTGTGCGCTTCAAACCATTCCCGGTTCTCGAACGGGTAGTGCACCTGGGCGAACGGCATGGAGCCCGAGTCGAACCAGACGTCGAGCACGTCCGTAATGCGGCGCATGGTGGACTGGCCGGTGGGGTCGTCGGGGTTCGGTCGGGTGAGTTCGTCGATGTACGGGCGGTGCAGGTCGGTCGGGCGCACCCCGAAATCGGCTTCCAACTCGTCGAGCGAGCCGTAGACATCCGTTCGGGGGTAATCGGGGTTGTCGCTTTTCCAGACCGGAATCGGGGAGCCCCAGTAGCGGTTGCGGCTGATCGACCAGTCGCGGGCGTTGCCGATCCACTTGCCGAACTGGCCGTCTTTGACGTTCTCCGGAACCCAGTTCACCTCCTGGTTGAGCTCGACCATGCGCGGGCGAAAGTCGGTGACGCGCACGAACCAGCTCGACACGGCCTTATAGATGAGCGGGTTGCGGCAGCGCCAGCAGTGCGGGTAAGAGTGCTCGTAGCTGGCCTGGCGCAACAGCCGGCCGTTGGCCTTGAGCAGCGCGGTGAGCGGCTTGTTGGCGTCGCTCCAGAGCTGGCCGGCCACCTCGGAAATGTCGCTGAGAAACTTTCCCCCGTCGTCGAGGGAGAGGATGACGGGGATTCCGGCGGCCTCGCAGACCTTCTGGTCCTCCTCGCCGTAGGCGGGAGCCTGATGCACGATGCCGGTACCGTCGCTCGTGGTGACGTAGTCGGCGACGACGAAACGCCAGGCCTGCTCGGTGCCCCAGACTGCGGTGTCGGCGTAGTAGTCGAACAGGCGGTCGTAGCCGACACCGGCGAGCTCGGTGCCGGTAACCGTGCGCGAAACGGATGCGACGGCGTCGGCCGCCGACTCATAGCCCAGGTCCTTGGCGTAGTTGCCGACCAGGTCGATGGCGATCAGGTATTCGGCGCCGAGTACCTCTGCCGTGGCATCGGCGGCCTCCCGCAGCACCTCGGCGTCCGGCGTGCCGTTCGGGCCGGCCGGAACGACGGCATAGGTGATGTCGGGGCCGACGGCGAGGGCCATATTGGACGGCAGGGTCCACGGGGTGGTAGTCCAGGCCAGGGCACGCACCGCGGTCAGGCCGAGGGCTTCGGCCTTCGTGCCGATCAGCGGGAACGTGACCGTGACGGTCTGGTCCTGGCGCATCTTGTAGACGTCGTCGTCCATGCGCAGCTCGTGGTTGGAGAGCGGGGTCTGGTCGCGCCAGCAATAGGGCAGCACCCGGTAGCCCTCGTAGGCGAGGCCCTTGGTGTGCAGCTGCTTGAAGGCCCAGATCACCGATTCCATGAAGGTGATGTCGAGGGTCTTATAGTCGTTCTCGAAGTCGACCCAGCGGGCCTGCCGGGTGACGTACTCTTCCCAGTCCTTGGTGTATTCGAGCACCGACTCGCGGGCGACGGCGTTGAAGGCAGCGAGGCCCATCTCTTCGATCTGGCTCTTGTCGGTAATGCCGAGCTTGCGTTCAGCCTCGAGCTCAGCCGGCAGGCCGTGGGTGTCCCAGCCGAAGCGGCGGTGCACCTGCTTGCCGCGCATGGTCTGAAACCGGGGGAACAGATCTTTGGCGTATCCGGTGAGCAGGTGTCCGTAGTGCGGCAGGCCGTTGGCGAACGGCGGGCCGTCGTAAAAGGTCCACTCTTCGGCGCCGGCGCGTGCGTCGATCGAGGCCTGGAAGGTGTCGTCGTTCTTCCAGAAATCCAGCACCTCGCTCTCGAGTGCCGGAAAGTTCGGTGACGGAACGATGGCCTCGGCGGGCGTGCCATGGGGGGTCGTGTTGCGGCTCTTGGGGTACAAAATGCTTCTCCTACCGGGACGGGTCACTGGGGCCCTGCTCCACGAGGACGAACGATTCTGTAGAAATCGCCGCGGTACCACCTCGCTTGCCGCCCAAAACCGCCGGGCGACCGCTTGTTCACAGGCTGTAACGGGCCCGACTCGTTCGGTTCTACTGAGCTGTCCACCCGAAGGTGGGCATCCGTTCTTCCGAAGACTTCCCGGTGATGGCCGGGTCACTGTCATCCACTTTCGATTGTACTGGAGTGGGACGGCGTTAGTGTTATAGGTCGGCCCATTTGCACGATGGGTCGGTTCAGTTGAGACCAACTCGGCAATGGATGAAAGAGTTTGTGAATGTCTGCTCCCCACCGCCTTTCCACGCGCACCGATCGGTCATTCGGAGGGCTCGTCGGCCTGGTCACCGTCGGCCTGCTGGTCGCCGGCTGCACGCCGACCACCTCGAACGACCCCGTCGGCGAGCCGCAAAGCGGCGGCACCCTCACCTACGCCTCGGGCGATGCCGAACCGAGCTGCCTCGACCCGCACGTCGGGGGCAATTTTCCGCAGGGAATGATCAGCGCGCAGTACCTGGAGTCGCTGGTTTCGCGTGATTCCGCCGGCCAGATCATTCCGTGGCTGGCCGAAACCTGGACGCCGAGCGACGATGGCCTGACCTGGGACTTCACTCTGCGCGATGACGTCACCTTCACCGACGGCACGGTCTTCGACGCCGCAGCCGTGCAGGCGAATGTCGCCCACCTGCAGGATCCCGAAACGCTCTCCTCGACTGGTTACCTCGCCCTCGGCAAGGTCGCCAGCACTGAGGTTGTCTCCCCCACCGTGGTGCGTTTTATTCTGACCGAGCCCGACAGTGCTCTGCTCGAGTCGCTGTCGCAGGTCTGGCTCGCGATGGAATCCCCCACCGCGCTCGAGCGCAGCCAGGACGAGAACTGTGCCACCCCGGTGGGCACCGGCCCGTTCCGGGTCGACAGCTGGGTCAAGCAGAACGCGATCACCCTCGTGCGCAATGATGACTATGTTTCCCCGCCGGCGGATGCCGACCACAGCGGTCCCGCCTACCTCGACAAGGTGATCTGGCGCTTCATTCCCGACTCGGCCTCCCGCTACGCCGCGCTGCAGTCCGGCGAGGTCGACGTGATCGACAACGCTCAGCCCGACACCATCGTGCAGGCCGAGCAGAGCGACTCGATCGAGCAGCTCGACTCGCCGCGCCCCGGCGCCTCCAACCGCATTGAACTGAACTCGGGTCAGGCACCGTTCAACGATGTGCGCGTTCGTGAGGCGTTCATCCGCTCGGCCAACGTCGACGACGCGGTGTCGAGCCTGTTCCAGGGCACCGCCACTCGGTCGTACTCGGCGCTGTCGAGCGTTGAGGCCATGGGCGTGTCGAACGAAGCCCTGTTCGACTACGACCCGTCGGCCGCCGCGGAGCTGCTCGATGCAGCGGGCTGGCGTGAGACGGATGCCGACGGCTACCGGGTCAAAGACGGCGTGCGACTCTCGGTGGAATTTCCGGTGAGCACCAACCAGTCCATTCCGGCCGAGCAGAGCGTGTTCGAACAGATCCAGGCCACGGCCAAGGAGACCGGTTTCGAAGTGAACCTCGCCCCGATGGATCTCTCCAGCTGGTATGCCGCGCTCGCCACCAACGACTACGACGCCGTGAGCGCGCCGTATACCAAGGTCGGCCCCGACGTGCTGCGCATCCTGTATCACTCCGATAGCATCGTGCCGGCCCCGAGCGGGTACTTCGCCAACCTCGCCCAGGTCAACGATCCCGAGATCGACGAACTGCTCACGACGGCGGCCCGAACCGCGGATGAAACAGAGCGCACGTCGCTCTACGCCGAAGCGCAGGACCGCATTCTGGCGGGCTTCTACATTCTGCCGCTCTACGACCAGCAGAACCACTACCTGCTGCGCAGCGACGTCGTTGGCCTGCGCACGCTGCCGACCGTGGCCGTTCCCACGCTGTACGACGCGTGGCTGAACCGGTAGCGCCGACCGATCGCTCCGGGCCGCGGGCGCTCGGCCGACTCGGCGTGCGTCTGGCCGGAGCGATCTTCGTGCTGTGGGCCGTGGCATCCGTCACTTTTTTTGCGGTGCGGTTGATTCCCGGCGACCCGGCTCAGGCTGTGCTCGGCGGCCCGGGGTCGCAGGCCTCCCCCGAGGCACTCGCTGCGGTCACCGCGGAGTACGGCTTCGACCAGCCCGTTTTCACGCAGTACCTGGTTCAGCTTGGACGCCTCGCGACCGGTGACCTCGGGCGTTCCTATGCCCTTAATATGGAGGTCGGTCCGCTCGTTCTGGCCCAGCTCGGCGGCACCCTGTTGCTCGCCGTGCTCGCCCTCGGCCTGGCCTGGGTGATTGCGCTGGCCCTGGCCACCTGGTCGACGCGCGGTGGTCGGGTCGCTGCCCGGGTGGGGTCGTGCCTCGAAATCGTCGCGGCGGCGCTGCCGCATTTCTGGCTCGCGACCTCACTGATCGTCGTGTTCAGCATCTGGCTCGGCGCACTGCCCCCGATCAGTACTGGCGGGGTGGCCGGACTGGTCTTACCGGTGCTCACCCTGGCCATTCCGCTGGCCGGTTTTCTCGGGCAGATCATGCGTGAGTCCCTCATGATCGCCCTGGAGAGCCCGTTCGTGCTCTCGGCGCGGGCGCGTGGCGAGGGTGAGCGCGGCGTCCGCTGGATCCACGCACTGCGTCATGCCTCCCTGCCGGCGATCAGCCTCTCCGGCTGGGCCTTCGGCTCACTCATCAGTGGCGCGGTCGTCGTCGAGACTATTTTCGCCCGGCCAGGACTGGGCCGCACCCTGCTGAACGCGGTCACCCTGCGCGACGTTCCAGTGGTGATCGGCGTCGTCATGATCGTCGCCGTCGCCTATATCCTGATGACTTTGCTGACGGATGCCGTCAGTCGCCTGGTCGATCCCCGGCTGCGACTCTCGTGAGCGATCTCGAGGTGCAGGCCGAGCTCGCCGTACGTTCCAACCAGTCCGTTCGGCCACGACGTCTGGGAGTGGCCGAGGGCGTGGCCGGCTTGCTCGCCCTTCTGTTGTTGATCGCGGCAGTGGTGCCTCAGTTTCTAGCCCCTGGCGATCCACTCGCCATCGACCCGCTGGCGGCGTTTTCGCCACCGACCTTCGCGCACGGTTTCGGCACCGACGAATCCGGCCGCGACATCTACACCCGGGTCGTGCACGGCACCCAGTATTCGCTCGTGATCGGCATCGCCGCGACCGCCATCGGTCTGGGGCTCGGCGTGGTGCTCGGCACCCTGGCCGGAATGCTCGGACCCATCGTCGATTTCACCGTGAACCGGTTACTCGAGGTATTGTTCGCGTTTCCGGGTCTGCTGCTGGCCCTGCTGTTCATCCTGGTGTTCGGCCCCGGCGTGGCGACGGCGACCATAGCGGTCGGGCTGTCCACCGCCCCGGGCTACGCCCGCATTATTCGCGCGCAGCTCATCGCCGTGCGCGGGGCCGCCTTCGTCGAGGCCGCGACCGTGCTCGGCCGCACCCGCTGGCAGATATTGGTGCGTCATATTCTGCCGAATACGCTCGCGCCGCTGTTCGTGCTCGCCACCCTCGGAGTCGGCCAGGCGATCGTCTGGGCCGCAACACTGAGCTATCTCGGCCTCGGTGCCGAACCGCCGACCGCAGAGTGGGGCGCGATGCTCTCGGCCGGACGTACTTACATCACCTCGGCCTGGTGGATGAGTTTCTTTCCCGGTCTGTTCATCGTGCTCACCGCCGTGACCGCCACCGTGCTCGGCCGCAGCATCGACCGCCGAATGCGGCACGCATGAGCGCCACCGCGGCGCTGACCGTGCACAACCTGCGTGTGGGCTTCGGCGCGACCGAGCCGGTCGTGAACGGAGTGTCGTTCGAGATAGCACCGGGCGAGTGCCTCGCCATCGTCGGCGAATCCGGCTCGGGCAAGAGCGTGACCGCGCGCAGCCTGCTCGGACTCGCCGGCGGCAACGCCCGGGTGCAGGCCGACCGGCTCGACCTCGGCGGGCGCAGCGTGCTGGGGCTGACCGACCGGGCCTGGCAGTCTCGGCGCGGCAAGGACGTCGGCCTGGTGCTGCAGGATGCCCTGGTCTCGCTCGACCCGCTCCGGCCAATCGGGCGGGAGATCGCCGATTCGCTGCGGCTGCACACGACCCTCGGCGCCGCGGCTCGTGCCCGCCGGGTGGTCGAACTGCTCGATGCCGTCGGGTTGCCCGACCCGGCTCAACAGGTACACAAACTGTCCGGGCAGCTTTCCGGCGGTGAACGCCAACGCGCACTGATCGCGGCGGCGATCGCGCTGGGCCCGCCGCTGCTCATCGCTGACGAACCGACGACGGCGCTCGACGTGACCGTGCAGGCGCAGATTCTGGCGCTGCTCGAGCAGATCAAACTGAGCGGCACCGCCCTGCTCCTGATCAGCCACGACCTCGCGGTGGTGAGCCGCATCGCCGATCGGGTTGCGGTGATGCACGACGGCCGGCTCATTGAATCCGGCCCGACCGAACAGGTTTTGGGTTCCCCACAGCACGAGCAGACCCGCCGCATGGTCGCCGCGGTTCCGGCGGACAAGCCGCGCGGAAGCCGGCTGAGCCCGCTGGATTCCCCCGCCGCCAGAACGGTTCTCCGCTCACCGGCTCCGGCCCCGAACGCCACGGAGCAGGGCGAAATCGTGCTCGAGGCCATCGGCCTGACCAGGAGTTTTCGGCGTCCCGACGGCAGTCGGCAGCTCGCCGTCGACGACGTCTCGTTCGCACTGCACCGGGGCAGCACCCTCGGCATCGTCGGTGAATCCGGCTCCGGAAAAACCACGACGGCTCGCCTGATGCTCGCACTGCTGAAACCGGAACAGGGCGAAGTAGCGCTGTTTGGCCGGCCGTGGAGTTCGATCGCCGAGAAGGACCGGCGGGGACAACGACCCGGCATCGGGGCGATCTATCAGGATGCCCTCGGCTCGTTCGATCCGCGCCGCAGCGTCGCCGAGATTCTCGCGGATGCCCTCGGTCCCGCGCTCACCGACTCACGGGGTTCGCGGCGGTCCCCGCAGAGCCTTGCCCGGCTCACGACTCTGCTGGATGAGGTCGAACTGGCCGGAACAGTACTGTCGCGGCGCCCGCTCGAACTTTCCGGCGGACAGCGCCAGCGTGTCGGTATCGCCAGGGCACTGGCCGGGCGTCCCGAAATCCTCATTTGCGACGAGCCCGTGTCCTCCCTCGACGTGAGCGTTCAGGCGCAGGTGCTCGATCTTCTCGACGACGTGCAGCGGGAACGCGGACTCAGCCTGATCTTCATATCGCACGACCTCGGGGTCGTGCAGCACATCAGCGACGAGGTCGCGGTGATGCGCAGCGGGCGCATCGTGGAGAGTGGTCCGGCGGCGCGCGTATTCGCCGCGCCGCAGCATCCGTATTCGGTGCAATTGCTCTCAGCTGTGCCCCGACTACTCGGGTAAACACCTGCCGACGCGCCCTACCGCTCTGCCCGTTCGGGGAAAAAGAGCCGATCGGGTAGATTAGACGGGCAGACTTAGGCACCTCACCACCGACACGGTGCCGCATACGAACCGGAGAGCTATGACCACCGCCGATCGCGCCGCAGACAATCGAGTGCCAGAGAAACCAGCCCTCGAAGGGCTCGAAGCTAAATGGGAGTCCCGCTGGGAGACCGACGGCACCTATCGCTTCGCCCGGGAGAACGCGACCCGCGAGACGATCTACTCGATCGACACTCCCCCGCCGACCGCCTCCGGCTCGCTGCACATCGGCCACGTGTTCTCGTACACCCACACGGATGTCGTCGCCCGCTTTCAGCGCATGCGCGGCAAGAACGTGTTCTACCCGATGGGCTGGGACGACAACGGCCTGCCCACCGAGCGTCGTGTGCAGAACTACTACGGTGTGCGCTGCGACCCGTCGCTCGGCTACACCGACGACTTCGTTCCGCCGTTCGAGGGCGGCGACGGCAAAAGCGTCAAGGCCGCCGACCAGCTGCCGATCAGCCGCCGCAACTTCATCGAACTGTGCGAAACCCTCACCAAGGAAGATGAGAAGCAGTTCGAAGCGCTGTGGCGCACCCTCGGCCTCTCCGTCGACTGGACCCAGACCTACCGCACCATCGGCCAGGAAGCCTTGTTCACCTCGCAGCTGGCTTTTCTCGGCAACATCGAACGCGGCGAGGCATACCAGGCGATGGCACCGACCCTGTGGGACGTCACGTTCCGCACCGCGGTCGCCCAGGCCGAACTCGAAGACAAGGACATGCCGGCCGCGTACCACCGGGTGTCGTTCGCAAAGCCCGACGGCACCACGATAGAGATCGAAACGACCCGTCCCGAGCTGATGCCGGCCTGCGTGGCACTGGTGGCGCATCCGGATGACGAACGGTACAAGCACCTGTTCGGCACCACGGTGACCACCCCCGTGTTCGGCGTTGAGGTTCCGGTGCTCGCCCACCACCTCGCCCAAAAGGACAAGGGCTCGGGAATCGCCATGATCTGCACCTTCGGCGACGTGACCGACGTCGTCTGGTGGCGGGAGCTCGACCTGCCCAACCGTGCAATCATGGGCTTCGACGGTCGCATTATGGCCGAAGTCCCAGAGGCGATCACCTCCGAAGCCGGCCGTGAAGCGTATGCACAGCTCGCCGGCAAGACGGTGTTCGGTGCGAAGGCGGCCGTGGTCGAGCTGCTGAAAGCCAGCGGCGACCTGATCGGCGAACCCAAGCCCATCGTGCACGCGGTGAAGTTCTTCGAAAAAGGCGACAAGCCGCTCGAAATCGTCTCGACCCGCCAGTGGTATATCCGCAACGGTGCTCGCGACGAAAAGCTGCGCGCCCGCCTGCTCGAGCACGGCACCGAGCTGGCCTGGCACCCCGAATTCATGAAGGTGCGTTACGAGAACTGGGTCAACGGCCTCACCGGCGACTGGCTCGTCTCGCGTCAGCGCTTCTTCGGCGTGCCGCTGCCGGTCTGGTATCCGCTCGACGCCGACGCCAACCCGGTCTTCGACCAGCCGATCGTCGCCACCCGCGATCTGCTGCCGGTTGACCCCTCGTCGGATGCCGCCCCCGGCTACACCGAGAGCCAGCGCGGCCAGGCCAACGGTTTCGTCGGCGAGGTCGACGTGATGGACACCTGGGCCACCTCCTCGCTCACCCCGCAGCTCGCCGGCGGCTGGGAGCGGGACCCGGAGCTTTTCAACCTCGTCTTCCCGTACTCGCTGCGACCGCAGGGCCAGGACATCATTCGCACCTGGCTGTTCTCCACCCTGCTGCGCGCAGAGCAGCAGCACGGCAAGTCACCCTGGCAGCACGCCGCGATCAGCGGCTTCATCGTCGACCCCGACCGCAAGAAAATGTCGAAGTCGAAGGGCAACGTGGTCACCCCGGCCGACATGCTCGAAAAGCATGGATCCGACGCGGTGCGCTACTGGGCGGCTTCCTCTCGCCTGGGCACCGATGCGGCCTTCGATCCGCAGAACCCGACGCAGATCAAGATCGGCCGTCGCCTCGCCATCAAGATTCTCAACGCGAGCAAATTCGTCTCCATGTCGCAGGGCAGCATCGACGCCCCAGTGACCGAACCGGTCGACCAGAGCATGCTCGCCGGCCTGACCGCCGTCGTCGCCCAGGCCACGACCGCGTTCGAGAACTATGACCACGCTCGGGCGCTGGAAACCACCGAGAGCTTCTTCTGGACTTTCTGCGACGACTACCTCGAACTGGTCAAGGAGCGCGCTTACGGCGAGCCCGGAACCGGCCAGGCTTCCGCTGTTGCTGCGCTGCGCACCGCGCTAGCCACCCTGCTGCGCTTGTTCGCACCGTTCGTGCCGTTCGCGACCGAAGAAGCCTGGTCCTGGTCGAATGAGGGTTCGGTGCACACCGCACCGTGGCCCGTCGCGGCCGACCTGCTCGGCAGCGATGAGGTTGCCACCGGCAACATCGCCCTGCTGGATTTGGCCAGTCGCGCGCTCACCGGCATCCGTCGGGCTAAAACGGATGCCAAGGCCTCCCAGAAGTCCGAGCTGGATTCCGCAGTGATCAGCGGTGCACCGGCCGAAATCGCGCTGCTTACCCTGGCCGCCGCCGATCTCAAAGCGGTCGGCCGAATTCAAGAATTAGCCTTTGTCGACGGCAGCGAACTCGCCGTGACCGACATCGTTTTCGCCACCGTGTTGGAAAGTTAGGAAACCAGATGTCAGTTACCGTACGCCCGCTGGGCGATAAGGATTTCTTCCCCTGGCTGGGCCTGTTTGAGGGTTACAGCGCGTTCTACGAGAGCGAGTTGACCGACCAGATCGCGCTGCAGGTCTGGAGCTGGATCATTGACGCGAACAACTCTCTCGACGGTGCCGTCGCGGTCAATGACGCCGGCGACTTCGTCGGTTTCGCGCACTACCGCACCGTGCCGCGCACGCTCAGCGGTGATCTTGCGCTCTTTCTCGATGATCTGTTCGTGACCGAGGATTCCCGCGGCCAGGGCGTCGCAACGCAGCTGATGGATTTCACCAAGTCCTACGCGCGTGCGCGAAAGCTGGCCCAGGTGCAGCTGCTGACCGCCGCCGACAACGCCACCGCCCAGGTGCTCTATGACCAGGTCGGCACCCGCACCGACTGGGTCACCTACGAGATCGACGTCTAAGTCATGCAACTCGGCACTCGCTGGTCGCTCGGCGGCACCCTGCCCGCCGGCCTCCCCCACGTCGTGGAAATCGCCGTGCACGCCGTGGAGGAGGACCTCGCTGCCCTCGCCGTGGACACCAGCACCTGGCGCTGGACACTGACCTGGCTGGAGTCCAAGCCGGTGATTGAGCTGGACGATGGCACCATCATTCGGTTCAACCCGGTCGATGACAGCGCCACCATCACGCAGCCGTCCACCAACACGGATGACGATGACGAGGAGTGGATCTAACCCGTAACTCCTGGGTCAGGACCGCGCGAGAATTTCGCCGTGCGGCATGCCGAACCACCCGTTCGGATCGCGCACCCACGCCCGCCAGGCGGCCGCCATCCGTTTCAGATCGGCCAGCTCGGCCACGCCGGCTTCGATGGCGTGCGCCGCGAAGCTCGACTCGGTCACGCGCACGGCCCAGGATTCTCCCCACCATTCCCGTTCGGCATCGGACGCGAAACACCACATGGAGGAACTGCTCGTCACGCTGGTGAAGCCCGCCGCTAAAGCCCACGCTTTCAGCGAGCGTCCGGCATCCGGGTCACCGCCGTTCCAGTAGTGCACCTCGCGGTAGACCCGCATCCACTCGGTAAGACCATCGATCACGGGAGCGATCATCACTCCCCCGTAGTCGACGTCACGGGCGGCGAAGACGCCGCCGGGCCGCAGCACCCGCCGAATCTCGGCCATGGCGGCGACGGGACGGGCCAGGTGCTGCATCACCTGGTGGGCGTGCACAATGTCAAACGACGCATCCGGAAAGTCCAACGCGTAGACATCTCCGACCTGGAACTGCGCGTTGTGCACTCCCTCATCGGCGGCCAGCCCGGCTGCACGCTCGACGATCTCGGACGACGCGTCCAGGCCGACAACTCGGCCGGGGGCGATCCGACGGGCCAGATCAACCGTGATCGTGCCGGGTCCGCAGCCGACATCCAGCAGCACGCCGCCGGCTGCGAGCTCGGGAATCAGATAGGCGGCCGAGTTGGCCACCGTGCGGCAGGTGTGTGAGCGCAGCACGCTTTCGTGATGACCGTGGGTGTACTGGTCACGTGGAGCGGACTCGGAGCTCGCGGTCAGGTCTGTCATGGTCAGATCCTACGACCCCGCGGCAGCCTGCGCCTGATTTGCGCGCCGCGCGCTGGCGAGCGAGCTCGGGCCGGTCGCTAGTCTGGGAGTATGGCTTCCACCGCGAACAATCCCTTCTTCGCCCGCAGTACGCTGCCCTACCAGTTGCCGCCCTTCGCGCAGATTGCCGACGCCCATTACCGGCCGGCTTTTGTGCAGGGCATGACCGACCAGCTCGCCGAGGTCGCTCTCATCACCGGCACAGCGGATGCGCCCACCTTTGAAAACACCTTCGTCGCCCTCGAGCGCAGCGGGCAGACCCTGGGTCGGGTCGCCGAGGTCTTCTTCAACCAGAGTTCGTCAGACTCCAGCGACTTCACCAACGACCTCGAAGAAGAACTCGCGCCGTTGCTGGCCGCCCACGCCGATTCGATCCGACTCGATCCCGCACTGTACACGCGCATCACCGCCGTGCACTCGCAGCGAGCGGGTCTGAGTCTCGATGCCGAGTCGCTCTATCTGATCGACCGCTACTACACGGAGTTCACGCTCGCCGGAGCCGGGCTCGACGATGAAAACAAGCGGGCGCTGCGTGATTTCAACTCACGCCTGTCGACCCTGACCACCCGCTTCGAGAAGAATCTGCTGGCCGATACCAACGAACTCGCGCTGGTGATCGACGACGTGGCCGAGCTCGACGGGCTCACCGACGGCGAGATCTCCGCTGCGGCTGAAGCGGCCGCCGAACGCCGCCTCGACGGTAAATACCTGATCAGCCTCGTTCTGCCCACGTCGCACCCGTACCTCGCGAGCCTAACCAACCGGAGCGTGCGGGAACGGTTGCTGACGGCGAGCCGGGCCCGCGGCATCCGTTCTGATGAGGCCGGAGCCGGCAACGACAACCGGCCGCTCGTGATCGAGATCACGCACCTGCGCGCCCAACGTGCGCGCCTGCTCGGGTTCAACAGCCATGCCGCCTACGTGACCGCCGATGAAACCGCCAAGACCCCCGGCGCCGTCTGGGAGCTGCTCGGCGGGCTCGCCCCGGCCGCCGCCCGCAACGCCCTCGTGGAACAGGCCGACCTGCAGGCCGTGATCGATGCCGAGGACGGTGGCTTCGAGCTGGCGGCCTGGGACTGGGCGTTCTACACGGAGAAGGTGCGCCGGGCGAAGTACGACGTCGATACTGCGGCGATGCGCCCCTATTTCGAACTCGAAAGCGTGCTCGCCAACGGAGTGTTCTTCGCGGCCCAGCAGCTCTACGGCCTCAGCTTCACGGCGCGGCCCGACCTGGTCGGCTGGCATCCCGAAGCACGCGTGTTCGAGGTCAGCACCGACGACGGCACCGGTATCGGATTGTACATCGGCGATTTCTACACCCGCGATTCCAAGCGTGGCGGAGCGTGGATGAATTCCCTCGTCTCGCAGTCCGCGCTGCTCAGCACGGACACAACCGTGGTCTGCAACAACCTCAACGTGTCCAGGCCGGCAGCTGGCCAACCCACGCTGCTCACCTATAACCAGGTCACCACGCTGTTTCACGAGTTTGGCCATGCCCTGCACGGGCTGCTCGCCCGCGCGACCTATCCCAAGTTCTCCGGCACCAACGTGTACCGCGACTTCGTGGAGTTTCCCAGCCAGGTCAACGAAATGTGGATGCTCTGGCCCGAAGTGCTGGCCCACTACGCCCACCACTACGAGACGGGCGAGGCGATGCCGCAACACCTGGTAAATCGCATCCAGGCGTCCTCGGCCTTCAACGAGGGATTTCTGACCAGCGAATACCTCGGAGCCGCGCTTCTCGACCAGGCCTGGCACCGCATCGACGCTGACACGGTCGTTACCGACGTTGCCCAGTTCGAAGCGGATGCCCTCGCCTCCGTTGGACTCGACAATCCTGCCGTGCCCACCCGTTACGCGAGCACGTACTTCGCGCACACGTTCTCCGGCGGATACGACGCCGGGTACTACTCCTATATCTGGAGCGAGGTGCTCGACGCCGACACGGTCGAATGGTTCAAGGAGAATGGCGGACTGACCCGCGCCAACGGTGACCGCTTTCGGGAACGCCTGCTCGGCGTCGGCGGTACGGAGGACCCGCTTGAGGCCTACCGCCACTGGCGCGGCCGAGACGCAGCGTTGCAGCCGCTCCTCGACCGCCGCGGCCTGAGTTAGGCTGAGGCATCCGCTCAATAGACAACTTTGGTGGGTGCGGACCCGCCGGCACCCACCAAAGTTGTCCACTGAGCCGGGTCCATGGTCGTCTACGCACCGAGGGGCCGCCGCCAGCCAAGCCAGAGCATGAAGATGCCACCGACCACGAGGCCCCAGAACGCCGACCCGATGCCCACGATTGTGATGCCCGATGCGGTCACGAGAAAGGTCGCGATAGCGCTGATGCGGTGTTCCGGTTCTTCGAGCGCGCTGGTCACACTCGTCACAAGCGCACCGAGCAGGGCCAGACCGGCGACGGCAATGATCAAAATGGGCGGCGACGCCGCAACGAGGGCTGTGGCTAGCCCTGCCCCGAGTCCAAGCACGAGATAGCCAAAACCCGATGCGACCGTGGCAATCCAGCGTTTCGACGGATCGCGGTGAGCATCCGGGCTAGCCATGAGGGCCGCCGTAATGGCCGCCAGGTTCATATTGTGCGCGCCGAAGACCGATCCGAGCATGGTGCCGATCCCCGACCAGACCAGCACCGAACGCGGCGGCGGCCGGTAGCCGAAGGTTGAGAGCACGGCGAATCCGGGAACGTTTTGGCCCGCCATGGTCACGACGAACAACGGCAAGCCGAGGCTCACAATGACGAGCGGATCAAAAACCGGCGCGACGAAGACCAGACCGGGAGCGGATGTCGGTGCTGACAGCCAGCCCGTTCCCGCGGTTATGCCGATACCGATCGCGGCCACGACCATGGCCGTCGGGACCGCCCAGCGCGGGGCCAGCCGGTAGAGCACCAGCCACACCAGCACGACGGGAATCGCCAGCAGCGGCTGTTCAATCGACGCCTGAATCGGCGCGAGACAGATGGGAAAGAGGATGCCGGCCAGCATCGCGCCGGCGAGGGGCCTCGGGATGCTCGTGATGACCCGTCCGAGCGGCGGCCAGAGGCCACAGAGCACGATGAGCGCACCGCAGACGAGAAAGGCGCCGACGGCCGCGCCGAAGTTGTCGGTCGTGGCGCCCGCCGCGACGAGGAGTGCCGCGCCGGGTGTTGACCAGGCAAATGAGATCGGCATGCGAAAGTACCACGGCAACGCGATGCAGGCCACACCGACGAGTAGGCACAGCGCCAGCAGCCCTGAAGACGCCTGAGCTTCGGACGCGCCGACGGCGCGCAGCCCCGCAATCACCAACACGAACGAACTGGCAAACCCGGTGATCGCGGCGACAATGCCGGTCGAGATCGGCTGAAACACACCGGGGCTTGCGCCGGATGACTGCTCGCTCATCGTCGCTTCCCCGTGCGACTATTCAGCGGCTTACGCCGACTTCACCTGGCGGGTTTTGTGCAGCACCATTTCAGCGGGGGCATTGTTCAACACGGTGTCGCGGGTGATGATGACCCGCTCGACGTCGGTGCTGGAGGGCACCTCGAACATGACCGGTCCAAGCACTTCTTCGAGGATGGCGCGCAAACCGCGGGCACCGGTCTTGCGAAGCACAGCCAGGTCGGCAATGGCTTCCAGGGCGGGCTGCTCAAATTCCAGCTCAACGCCGTCGAGCTCGAACATGCGCTGATATTGCCGCACGAGCGCGTTCTTGGGCACGGTGAGAATCTGCATGAGCGCCACCTGGTCGAGCTGGGTGACCGTCGTGACGACGGGAAGCCGGCCGATGAACTCGGGAATCAGCCCGAACTTGTGCAGGTCTTCGGGCAGAACCTCGCTGAACAGGTTGATGTCGTCGCCCTTGATGTGCAGCGGAGCGCCGAAACCGATGCCCTTCTTGCCGGCCCGAGACGAGATGATGTCTTCGAGCCCGGCGAAGGCGCCGGCCACGATGAATAGTACGTTCGTGGTGTCGATCTGAATGAACTCTTGATGCGGATGCTTGCGCCCACCCTGTGGGGGCACGGAGGCAATGGTGCCCTCGAGGATCTTCAGGAGCGCCTGCTGCACGCCCTCGCCGGAGACGTCGCGGGTGATCGACGGATTCTCGGCCTTGCGGGCGATCTTGTCGATCTCGTCGATGTAAATAATGCCGGTCTCGGCGCGCTTGACGTCGTAGTCGGCGGCCTGAATCAGCTTGAGCAGAATGTTCTCGACGTCTTCACCGACGTAGCCGGCCTCGGTGAGGGCCGTCGCATCCGCTACGGCGAAGGGTACATTGAGACGCTTGGCCAGGGTCTGGGCCAGGTAGGTCTTGCCACAGCCGGTCGGGCCGATCAGCAGAATATTGGACTTGGCAATCTCGACATCGTCGTGGATCGCCTCGGCCGCGGTGAGCGTGGCACGAGACCGCACACGCTTGTAGTGGTTGTACACGGCGACGGCGAGGGCACGCTTGGCGGGTTCCTGGCCGATGACGTATTCCTCGAGGAAACCGAAGATTTCTTTAGGCTTGGGGAGGTCGAATTCACCGGCGGTCGCTTCAGAGCCGGCCTCGGCCAGTCGCTCTTCAATGATCTCGTTGCACAGCTCGACGCACTCGTCACAGATGTACACGCCGGGGCCGGCGATGAGCTGTTGTACCTGCTTCTGGCTCTTTCCGCAGAAGGAACACTTGAGCAGGTCGGCACTTTCGCCTATTCGGGCCATGTCCGCCTCCTCCATTGGTCTCTCTGCAATTGAGCCTAGCCTGTGCGTCCGACACTTTCGTGCAGCGCGCCACAAACCGAAACGGCGCGGCGCCCGAAGGCGACGCGCCGCAGCGGTATTTAGGTGTGCGCCTACTTTACCAACATCGGAAGGTTCTTGCGGCTGGTCAGAACCTGGTCGATCAGGCCGTACTCGAGGGCCTCGGCCGCGCTCATGATCTTGTCGCGATCGATGTCCTTATTGACCTGCTCAACGCTCCGGTTGGAGTGGTGCGCGAGGGTCTCTTCGAGCCAGACCCGCATGCGCAGAATCTCGGCGGCCTGAATCTCGATATCAGAAGCCTGGCCGCCACCCTGCCCACCAACCGAGGGCTGGTGAATCAGGATACGCGCGTTCGGCAGCGCGAGGCGCTTGCCGGCGGTTCCACCGGCGAGCAATACGGCCGCAGCGGATGCCGCCTGGCCGAGGCACACCGTCATCACGTGCGGGCGAATGTACTGCATGGTGTCGTAGATCGCCGTCATGGCGGTGAACGATCCACCGGGCGAGTTGATGTACATCGTGATGTCGCGGTCCGGGTCCTGGCTTTCGAGCACGAGGAGCTGGGCCATCACGTCGTCGGCGGAGGCGTCGTCAACCTGAACGCCGAGGAAGATAATGCGGTCCTCGAACAGCTTGGCGTACGGGTCCTGGCGCTTGTAGCCGTAGGCGGTGCGTTCTTCGAAGGTGGGGAGGATGTAGCGCGATTCAGGTGCGCCGTTATTAGTCAAGTGCTTGGTCGAGCCGCCCATCGAGCTGTAGGCCGTTCCACCGAATGTGGGGATAGTCATGATTTCTTCCTGTTCAGTTTCGGCGGACTACTTGGTGGCGTCGGGGTCGGTGCCGCCGCCGCCGATGACATCCGAAGCGGATGCGCGGAGATGGTCGACGAAACCGTACTCGAGGGCTTCCTGCGCACTGAACCAGTTGTCGCGGTCACCGTCGGCGTTGATCTGCTCGGGGGTCTTGCCGGTCTGCGCGGCCGTGATCTCGGAGAGGCGCTGCTTCATGTCGAGGATGAGGCGAGCCTGAGTCTGGATGTCGGCGGCCGTGCCGCCGAACCCGCCGGACGGCTGGTGCAGAAGCACGCGAGCGTTCGGGGTGATGTACCGCTTACCCTTGGTCCCCGAGGTAAGCAGGAACTGACCCATCGAGGCTGCCATGCCGATACCGACCGTGACGATGTCGTTGGGTACGAACTGCATCGTGTCGTAGATCGCCATGCCGGCGGTGATCGAGCCGCCGGGAGAGTTGATGTAGAGGTAGATGTCGCGTTTGGAATCTTCCGCTGCCAGCAAGAGGATCTTGGCGCAGATCTCGTTCGCGTTTTCGTCACGGACCTCTGAGCCGAGCCAGATGATGCGGTCCTTCAGCAGTCGGTCAAATACACCATTGGTGGGTGTCGGGTCGGCCATGTCGTGCTCCGTTTCAGTTGTCGCTTCTCAATGAATCTATCGGAGCGCGAGCGTCAAAATGGCTCTGTTCGCCCTCGGCAGATTACCGGCCATCGCACAGGTGCCCGGCTGCATGCAAGAGGCCGGCTGGCCAGCACCTCTAAAAAGTACTGGCCAGCCGGCCTCTCACGCACGCAGGTACTACTTCTTGGCAGCAGCCTTCTTTTTCTTGGGCTTCTCGTCGGCCTCAGCTGCGATCTCAGGGTCAGCCTCGGCGGCCGGAGCTGCCTCGACGGCGCTGTCAGCAGCATCCGCTTCAACAGCCGTGTCGTCGCCGACCGGGCCGGTGAATTCGCTCAGGTCGACCGGCTTGCCGTTGGAGTCAACGACCTCGGCCTTGCCCAGGGCAATGGCGAGGGCCTTGTTGCGGGCGACCTCGGCCACCATCGACGGGATCTGTCCGTTGGTGTTGAGCGTCTGCACGAACTCGCTCGGGTCCATGCCGTACTGGCTGGCACCCTGAATGAGGTACTGGGTGAGTTCGTCCTGGCTGACCTTGACCTGCTCGGCTTCGGCGATCGTGTCGAGCAGAATCTGCTGACGGAACGTCTTCTCGCTGGCTTCGGTGACCTCGGCGCGGTGAGTGTCGTCTTCGAGGCGACTTTCGCCCTCGAGGTGACGGTTGACTTCGTCGAGGATGATCGCGGCGGGGATCGGAACCTCGACCGAGCCGAGAAGCGTCTCAATGAGACGCTCGCGGGCCTGGCTGCCCTGGCCGAAGGCCTTGGACTTCTCAACCTGAACCTTGAGGCTCTCGGTCAGCTCGGCGATCGTGTCGAACTCGCTGGAGATCTGAGCGAAGTCGTCGTTCGCCTCGGGAAGCTCGCGCTCCTTGACAGCGATAACCGTGATGGTGATCTCGGCCGTCTCACCCTCGTGGTCTCCGCCCATGAGGTCGGAGTTGAAGGTCGTGGTCTCGCCGGCGCTGAGCGAGTCAAGCGCCTCGTCGATGCCGTCGATGAGGTCTCCGGAGCCAACCTCGTAGGAGATTCCGCTCGCGGTATCAACCTCTTCGCCGTCGATCGCGGCGTTCAGGTCGATCTGGGCGAAGTCGCCGGTCTTGGCGGGGCGGTCCACCGTGATGAGCGTGCCGAAGCGGCTGCGCAGCTTGTCGAGCTCTTCGGCGACTTCCTCGTCGGACACCGCGACGGCGTCAACGGTGAGTTTGAGGCCGTCGTAGCTGGGCAGGTCGATCTCCGGGCGCACGTCAACCTCGATGGCGAGGAGCAGGTCACCGGAGAAGTCGGTGTTGCTCGGCCATTCGACGATGTCGGCCTCTGGACGGCCGAGCGGGCGCAGCTTGTTCTCTTCGACAGCCGCGCGGTAGAAACCGTCGAGACCCTCGTTGACGGCGTGCTCCAGAACGGCGGCCTTGCCGACGCGCTGGTCGATGATTGCCGGCGGGACCTTGCCCTTACGGAAACCGGGGATGTTGATGTCTTCGGCAATGTGGCCGTAAGCATGGGTGATGGCTGGCTTCAGCTCGTCGGGGCTCACCGTGATGGTGAGCTTGGCGCGCGTGGGGCTCAGTTTTTCGACCGTGGACTTCACTCGAGACTCTCCTGTGTATTGAAACGGTGTGCTGCGGATAATGTCGGGGCGACAGGAATTGAACCTGCGACTTCTCGCCCCCAAAACGAGCGCTCTACCAAGCTGAGCTACGCCCCGGATCTACTTCGACCCATCGGTAATACTTTGTTGGGGAACCAATCCGGTGGCGCACGCAATAGCTCGCGACACGCGGATTGACCTCCGTCAGTCTAATGCACGCCTTTCGAGCGGATGCGCCCGCACTGGCAAACGACCCCCGGTTTCCTGTACTACGATATTCGAGTGCCCAGATTTTGGGCCTGGGGTCGTAGCTCAATGGTAGAGCCTGAGTTTTCCAAACTTATGACGCGGGTTCGATTCCCGTCGACCCCTCCCAATGAATCAAAGGGATCGCAGCTTTTCTACCTCTCCCCCGCTAACGCCCTGCACCCTATGTTGCACCCTATGGATTTGCGGCGTGAACGAAAGAAAGGGTGGCGGTCACGCGAAATGCGCGGACCGCCACCCTTGAATGTGCTTCGTCAACCGGTGCTCGGCCGGCATCTTCTTCTTCTGCCATGAGCACCCCATACTGCTCCGTTGATTAGGCCTGTGTGCCGGGGTCTTCTGTGGATGAACTGTGTTCGGCGCATGATCGTTTCCTGTCTATTCGGGTTAGAGCGATTGGATCTCTGCGTACCGGGCGTTGTAGTCCTGGATTAGCGGCAGGATTTCGCGGTGCAGGTTTCGCCATGCCTGGATGTCGAGCGCGTGCGCCCGGCCCAGTTCTGTCTCTGTCCTGTAGCTGCTGTACCTGTTCGTTTCCATATCCAGAACATATCTCATTGCGTGCGCACGCGCAACTAGAGATTGTGAGCAAGCTTTTAGGACACGGCACCTTATGGCGCCCAGCCACTCCCCACGCCCCACACCGCGCACACCAAAAATCCCGCCACCCAGTCCGTGTGTGTGGACTGAGCGGCGGGGCATTGGTGTGCGGGTCTTGCATGTGGGTCCGTCTGTCCGGGCGACACGGATGGGACAAAGGCGTCTTTTAGTCAGTAGTGAAGCTGATACCAAATAACGCGACTGCGGTATTGCTGCCGCCTGAAACGTATTGGGCGACCTTCACCGTGCCGTCTGCCATGATGTCAATTTCAGCAAACCCAGAGCCGCCGATATTCAATGCAACTTCACGGGCCACGGATGGACGAAAGCCTGCCGGAAGGGTGAAGATTGCCGTGCCGGTCGTGCCCGACTTGACGAACCCGCGAAGACGTACCGTTCCATCAGCCATCCTCCGGTACTGGGCGGTCGAATCTGTTGTGTTGAGAGCAACCCACGAGTTACCAAGGGTGGGTGTTATCCATCCTGTTGAAAGATCGGTGGTGATCGCCCCTGATACGGAGACGTTGCCGACAAGGCGCACCGCTCCTACCGCGTTGCGGAAAAAGAAGACATCATTGCCGAAGTTGATTCCACCGGTAGATGCGGTGGTCGGTGGCAGGAATACTGCTGAACCCGAAAAGGTTGCGCCTGAAAAATCCAGTCCGAACTGATGGTTGCCAACCGACTTGAGAGTTGTTGCAGATCCTGATTCGTCACGAAAAGAGTCACTCGCGACCGAGTTTGCGGTTACGTGATAACCGGCAATGAATTTTGATGCGTCGGCTGAACCGAGTGAGACACCTGCACTTGTCTTGTAGCCGCCTGTTGCAGCAGTGCTGATCCATAGACCGAGGGTGTCCGATGATCCATTCGGGCTGAGTGTCCCGTCAGCGCCGCCCTCGTTCTGCACGCGAATTTCCGTACCCATCGCCCGAGAGGTGGCGGTGTCACGTCGCCCTTCAAGATAGGCACCGAACCCTGCACCGACACCACCCGTAACGCGACCCCACGCGGCGAGAGCGCACACGTCAGTCCCGGTTGGTGCGCCCTTAGCTGTTGCCAGAATCGCATTGACTTGCCCAAACGATCCTGGCAGGGACAGCGCGGAGACGTGCAGGGCGGCATTGGCCTCGTTGTCGGCAGGGTTGCCACTCATCTGCGCTGCAAGGTCAGTGATTTTTTCTGTCTGACTGATCTTGATGACCGGCCCGCCGCCCGAGGTGGGCGCAGAAGCTGTGCCTACCTTGTAGTTGAGGCTGGTCCCGACACGGGCAGTTCCAAAGTGGTCAACTTGATCGCCCGCCGTCGCAGAGTCAATTTTCTGCGCAAGTGATGCGTCAATGCTGTCGTGCTTTGCAAGGTGGCCGAGCTGGCCTTCGGTGTATCCCATGGGGGTCTCCTAGATCGGTCGGTTATTTGGAGGGCTGGGCGCCGAGACGGATCTTCGCCAGCCACTCGTTGACGCCAGGTATCGCCATGACACGGGTGATTGCAGCAGAGACAGCGCCGAGGGTGGCGACCGCGGCAGTTGCCCAGGCGAGCCATTCAGGCGGGAGGATCGCTGCGACCGCTTCGAGGAACTGCGGGGCAAACACGGCGAGGGCTGTGATGAATCCGAAGATGGCAACGACGGAGCCGGCGACGATGGCGAGCAGGGTTCGTAGGGTGGCGATCCAGGGGTGCAGGATCTGAGTTGCGGTGGTGGTGGTCATGGGGTCTCCTTGGGTACGGTTGCGACAGCCTCGGTCAAGGCGCGGTCGATATGGTCGGTTAGGCGTTTGCGGTCGTCGCGTGCCTGTCTGGTGTGCTCGAGGTCGGCATCAGCTAGCCGGCCAACGTCGCGCTGCATTCCGCTGAGTTGCGCACCGTGCGACTTGAGGATGCCGAGCACCTCCGCATGGTTTGCATCGGTGTCGTCGCGGAAGTTGGTTTTGTGCGAGTTCTGCACCTGCTCGCGTGCAATGGCCGAGTTGCCCTCAGCAGCACGGGCGTGATTGCGGGTCTGTGTGGCACGCACGCTGAGGAATCCGAAGCCGCCCGTAACGACGAGTCCGAGCAAGGTGAGCAGCCCCAGAATGAGCTGCCCACTCTCGCTTACTTCTGCGGGCATCGGCATGAATCGCAGCTCGGACCGCACGGGCACGTGGAATTGGGATTATGACGGCATGGCAATGTGTGCCCCTTTCGAGGGTGTACTCGTTGTCTGTGGTAAGCGGTACTATGCGCTCATGGGGAAAATCAAGAAGTCACATTGGGCCGTTATCGGACTTGCTGCGATCCTGGCGCTGGGTGGTGGCGCCGCTGGGGTATCAGCAATGACTGCGGATCCAGAACCCGTCGCGGTTATTGTGGATACCTCGGACGCCCAGCAGGATGCGGCCATTGCCGAGCGTGAAGCGCAGCGGGTCGCGGATACAGAAGCCGCCGCCGCTGAGACCGCTCGAGTCGCTGCGGAAGCTCAGGCCGTGCAGGACGCTCAGGCAGCAGCTCAGGCCGCCGCAGATGCTCAGGCAGCGCAGGACGCTCAAGCCGCGCAGGATGCCGAAGCGTCTCGAACGGTTACGAGTGAGCCCGCGCCATCCGAGCCCGCGCCGGTCACAAAGTGCCCGGATGGAACCGCAGCGAACGCGGTAGATGCAGGCGGGAACGAAAGCAACTGTCAACCGCTGAATGCCGATAACCAGCCGTGCGTTGCCTATAACGAGAACAACGAGTGCACGGCGTGGTATAAGCCCTAAATGCCCGCGGCCGTCAGCCGGACCTGAATATCTGCAAGCTCGTTGCCCTGTTGGGCAACGAGCTTGTTTAGGTACTGGGCAGCAGAGAGGACCGCAACACTGAACATCTGGTAATGGATGCCCTCAGGTATCGGACCACCACTCGAGTCTCGTAGAAGATTCCCGTCTGGCGTCCGCTCGTAAACAACGAATTCCCAGAGCCCGGCTGCATGGAGTTCTTCAGCTATGGCACCAACTTCGACGTGCACCTTGTAGTCCGGTCCAACATAGTCCGGCGAGAGGGAGTCGTCGCGTTTGGCAACTTCCGCGATGTAGTTGTAGTGTTTGACTCCGATCGACAGGACGGCAAGCGGGTCAATATTGGCGGGCGCGATGTTCGTCTTATACCGTTCCGACGATGACGCCGTGCCAATGTGGCCGTCGCTCTGGTGCCAGCCCGAAACCCGAGTCCCTGTGATATTGAAGCTGTAGGCATCCGTCGAGTACAGCCCCGTATTGAATGTTCCCGTAGTGCCAGACACTGCCCCCGTCGCGGCCACACTCGGCGGGGTGGCGATCTTCCCGTCGATGACGCTCTTCGTGTACGAGTTCGCGCTGATCGATGTCTGCACGCTCGAGTCGATATTTACGAGGGTTGCCTCGACCTTCGCGACCAGGAGTTGCACCTGAGCGGCCGTGTTGCCGATGTTCGTACCGGACGGTCTTTGAAGGTCCCTTAGTTGCGTGCGAATGTCCTTGAGCTCGCGGATGAACGGCTCTAGGCCGTCGCCCGGAGGAGTGTGGTACCCAGCCATTAGCCTGCCAATCTTGGTTCGCATTGAATCTGGATATCGACGCCCGTGGCATCCCCGGAGATCCCAATAATTCTTTGCCGAAAAGTTCCACCCTCGGGCATGTACGGGTCGCCGCCACCCCGGCCCTTGACTATCGGGTCAGATACCGAAGTGATCTGCCCGAACATGTCACTGAATACGTCGGTGAAGTAACTGGTCACGACTTGGACGAACCCGCCCGTACCCGTGTCTTTATCGTGTGCGTCAAATATCAGATCGACGTAATCTCCGGGGGCATACTGCCCGACGAATGGGCCCGCAGCCTTGCCGTACTGGTCGTAGGGCCGCGCTTTCGCCGTGAACGACCAGACTTCCACCGAGCGTTTCCCAGTGGCCGTGTCGGCGTTTGCGTAGGAGTCGAGAGTTGACTGGATCTCGACGCTCGAGTGTGACGTGTCCGTGAGTTCGAGCAGTGGGAAGCCTGAATCAACCAGTGCCGAATCGTAGGACCGCGCCACCAGAACGGTGTCAGCCATCCGCCCGCCTGTCTGCCATGCGAGCGAGCCGAGGTTCGTGGCGTCATCCTTGATCTGCAGCCCTGAGATGGGTGACTCTGGCGCCGTGACGTTCCATGCCAGAACCGCAGACGACGTAATGAGTGGCTGTGTGGTGGTGCCGACTTGCAGGAGCCATTCGATGCCGAGCCGGTCAGCGGTGAACCGCGGCTGGAAATTGATTTCCGGCCCGTTCTCCACCTCGGACAGTTGCGAGAGTGCCTCGCCGATCGACTTGAAATCTACGCCGAGATAGGTGCGCGTGGCCGTGGCGATCTCGTCGGCCTGAAACACGATCGGCAGATTGCCACCCGTCCACGTTTGCGACTGCTGCACAAGCCGTTTCGCAATCGTTCCAAGACTCAGGTTCGAGTACACAGAAGACAGATCAGGGTTCGGAATCGTCTTAGTGGTATCTGTCGGGTCGGGGATGGTCCACTGGTTGACGCTGGCCGTCTGTGCCAGAAGCGGCAGAATAAGCCGGTGATCAAAGTAGGACGCTAAGCCCTGCGCGTCCAATGAAAGCCGCTTAGTGTCGCGGTTGTAGCTGCGAACCCAGACAGGCCCGCCCGCCATGATCACGTCGCCCTCAACCACGAACAGCGCCGACTGACCAGGTGTGCCCGAGTTGCGGAGATCCAGCGCCTGCACGTCCGGGTCGTTCATGTCGACGGTCACACTGACAGTTTCCGCAGCGCCCAGCCGGTCATCCCACGGACCCGACATGACGGGCACGTTCAGGATGCGCCGGCCAGTGCGCAGATTGGCGAGAATGTACTCGGTCATGAAAACTCCTTGTGGCTAAGCGTTGGGGATGGTGTCCACGAGCCCGCCAACGATGTTGACGCCGTTGGTCTTTTCTTCGTACACGGCCAGCCCGCAATCAACGAGCAACTGCGATTCTTTACTGTCAGCCACGAGCCGCTTCGTCAGTCCGTCAGTGATGAACCACGGGCTTACACCGTCGCGGGTAATGAAACGGTTAGGCATTTTGACTCCAAAGTTGGGGAAGGTTGCAAGGACGATCGGGACTGAACTGCTGGCCGCGGTAGAGGTCCCGATGAACGGGTTAGGGTCGATGATCAGACCGTTTAGACGCACCTCGAAATGCAGGTGCGGCCCGGATGCGTTGCCGGTATTACCCATCACGCCGATCTGCTGGCGGGCCGCGACCTGATCACCGACAGCGACGAGCATTTCTGTGTTGGGCAGGTGGGCGTACAGCGTTGAGTATGCGTCGCCGTGGTCGATGATGATGTAGTTGCCGTAACCACCAGTACGGCTGTTGGTCTTTGTGGTTGAGGACCAGCGCGCGACAGAAACTCGGCCTGCTGCTGCTGCGTAAATCTGCCAGCCGTTACCCCAGCCGTAATCGTTGCCGAGGTGTCGAATCGTGGAGATACCAGAGACGGGCCGGTCGCCGTAGCGCCTGCCCGGCTCTTTATTTGCAGGGCGGATGAGAGACAGGGAAGCCATTAGGGGAACGCCACCCAGTGAATTTGAACTGTTGTACCCGTCAAGCGGACACTGCTATCTGTCCGGTATGTGACAACCTGAATCGTCGTGCTTGTCAGGGCGCCGACAGTCGGTTTGACGATTGCGGAGACGGAGTTCGTGTCCGTAGTGAAGGCGGGCGTAAGAATCACCGCAGACGGGGTGGAGCCCAGCCCGTGAGTGATGGACCCGAGACCAGAAGCATCCGTCGAGAAGGATGCAATTCCGCGCGTCGGCTGCGTAGGAATAATGGTCGCCCATGCTGAAGAATTCCACAGATACTCTGTCGAATTAGCGAGCACGTACCCGTGCTGGCTCGCAACAGCAGAAAATAGGTCACGCTCCGCAGTGGTACGAAACAGGAGCAGCCCACCAGCCGCAGCCGTGTACTGGAACGTGTTCGTGATGACCACGCCGCTCGAGTTCGTGGCCGTTGCCGTCGACGGAATCGTGATCGTTGCGAGCTCGGTTGCACCCGCAATGCCTGTGATAGACGGCTTCGTCGGGGATGCTGCGGCAGTGCCCGTGACCACGCCGAAGATGGCAGTGGTTACTCCGTCGGCGAATCCGCCGTAGCCATTCTCGTTCTGCTTGAAGTACAGAACGTCTATGCGCGAATTCGATGCAGGAGCAGCTGCAAGTTGCACCTGCGCCAGCCCATCGTTCGCCATGAACAAAGGGCCACCACCGCGAACACTCACACCCTCAAAAGCCGCGATGTCCAAATACATATCTACGCGGGAAAATACCAGCGCGTTCGCGTGGCGCGGGAAGATGCCCGCGCGAGGGATGCCTGAGGTATCACGGATGATCAGACCCGCGAGATTCTTGCGGAGTTCGGTGGAATCGACGGCGCCAGAAGCGCCGGGGAAGCTATCAGTCAAGGCCACAATGGGCTCCAATCAGTCGAAGAAAATGGATCACCAGAACGCAGCACTGGTACGCGCCGTGAGAGTGGGTGCGCCAGTGGCGGCACCGATTGCGTTGAATTGCACCTCGCGAGATCCCGGGATGCCGCCAGATGCAGCGGGGACCGACCACCACTCAGCGCGCGTCAGATAGCCCGACACATCCGACTGGCCGTCGATGGATGCACGCCCGGTACGCGGGTTCAGGTAGACGGTCGAGCCGACAGGAATGGTACGCTCGAAACGGATCACCTGCCCCGTGCTAACCTCCGTAAGCTCGAACCCGCCCGCAAGCCCGCCCGTTACTTCCAGCAGCGAGTACGTGTCAGCAGTGCCCGGATTCGATACCGTGATGCGTCCCGGATAGCCTGCCGTGCCGTAGCTGATCGGGTACGTGATCGGGTATGTGATACCGCCGCCCGAAGTGGGGAGGGTGGTCGACAACGTGAGTGCATCGCCGTACTTCAACGGGTCAGCCGCGACGACATCGAACGTGTACGTGAAGTACGGCGTGTAGATCTGATCCGGCAGCATCGGGCCGTTAGCCAGCGACACAACACACTGTTTCGCGCCGATCGGCTCATTCACCCGAAACGGTGACGGAACCCCCGACGACTGAACCGCCGCGATCTGCTCCATCGCTGCGTACGTGTCAGTCATCGTCTCGCCAACATAGGAACCCTGCTGGCTGATCACACGAGCGCCGCGCCAATTCTTAGCCGAACCAAAACTGCCATCCCCTTGAGGACGCTCGTTCTGGTTCAACCTCATCGGCGCGGCATCCCACCAGCCTTTCAGCCGGCCGATGGTGAAGCCTGTAGAAGCCTCATCATCGAACGTGATCCCGCCAAATTCAATCGTCGTCATCCCGCCATCTGCCTTCCGAATTCGCGGCCCAAAATGGTCGCGTAGGTGGATGAGTCCTGCGTCTCAATAGCTGGCGCAGTGATCTGAATGTTCTGAATGGTCTGAGACGGAGCAGCTGGCCCACCGCCACCACCGCCGCCCTGCGTGACGTACTGCGGGGCTGTTGCGTAACCGACCGTGCCGCCGTATGCGTAACCAGGCACCCGGTCCGCGTTGATCGCCTTCAACAGCGGGCGATACTTCTCGGCCATCGATGCGCGAGTAACCTCCTCCCCATTCGAGAGCATCACGGGTATCGAGTCAGACGTGCCGGTTCCGGGGCCGTAGACGGTGCCACCTGTTGCCCTGTACAGATTCTCGAAACCAGGCTGCCGAGTCGTTCCGGGACCTGCGCGAAACTCTGCCGGCGTGCTGTTGTAAAGCGCGAGGAACGCTTGCAACTTCCGGGTTGCCTCAGCCGTGTTGACAACCATCGTCCAGGCGGTGGCGTCCGGGATCTTGCTGATCTCGTCAGCGATCCGGTTGGCCTCGTCAGCGTTGGCGCCGAGAGCAATCGCACGATCTACGACAGCCTGATGTCCGGCCTCAAGCGTGGCCTTATAGTTGGCCGTGTTCCCGTCGAGGTCAAACTGTGTCTGCGCTGCCGTCTGGTTGCTCGCTGCGAGCTGGTCCAACATCCCGCGGTTCGTACGACCTGCCTCGGTGCCAATGTCGAGGGTCTTCGCGTACCCCTTGGTACCTTCGTCAATGAGTCGGATCTGCTCGTCCACGTCGGCGATGGACTGCTGATAGGCGATATTCGCGCTCGATGCATCCTGGCCGACACCGTTGAGCTCGTTCATGGAGTCCATGAGCGTTACGATCTCGTCGTCCAGTGATGCAGCTTTGTCGGCAGTTTCGAGGTAAGCGTCGGCAGCCGACAGGGTTACCGGGACCGCCTGCTCTTGCGCCAGTCTCAGCAGCTTGGTTTTGTTCGCCGCCTCGTCGGTCGAGTTGACGTTGATGTCCTGCGCGCTCGCCTGTGCAACCAGCGCATCCTTGTACGCTGGCATGGAATCCAGCAGTTGGCCGAGCGCCTTTTCCGACCCATCCGTTTCATCTGCGAGCAGCCCGAATTGGCGCTGCGCCTCGGGGAGGTCGACGGCAGCCGTCTTGGCAAGCTCCTTGCCGATGTCCTTGAGCGCGATGATGGCACCGTGATACTCGCGCCCGCTGACCTTGTCCCACAGATTGCTGCTCTGATTGGCAGCCTCCTGAAGCAGGTTCGGCAAATTCTTGAGCTGCCCGGTTACGTCAGATGCATAGATCCAGTTGCGGCCCTCTCCAACACTCTGGAAAATGTCGGCGGCGGTCTTGGCCGTCTTCATGCTGTTTTCAACCTCGGAAGCCGAGTCTTTGAGACTGTCCAGGTATGTCACCAAAACGCCGACGCCGACTGCCGAGGCCGCGATGGCAAGCCCCCACGGGCCAGTTAGGAACTTAGCGCCGGCAGCCATCGCCGTGGTCGCGCGAGTGGTCGCCGCCATCATTCGGGCAGCAGACGCGGCCACGGCGGGCATGGAAGACGTGGCTAAGATGCCGAGCGACACCTGGAAAGCGGCGATCCTTGGGAGGGCCAGCAGGAAGGTGCCGCCCGCGAGAGCAACAGCACCGCCTAGAAGACCGACTGTCGCAATGGCGCCTTGCATCTTCGGGTCGAGTGCGCCGAGAAAATCGGCCATTTCGCCGATGCCCTCAGACGCAGCAGAGACGGCCGGCAGGAATACCTGCCCGAATGAGATGGCAGCATCCGAGACACGGTTCACCATGATCTGCAGCTTGGCTTCGACTGTTTCGTAACGCTTTGCAGCCTCTTCCGCCAGTGCGTTGTTTTCCTCAAACGCATCGTCGCCGGTCTGCATCGCCTTCGTAAAATCACCCGAGGCAGCCGCAGAGCGCAGCAGCGCGTCACGCATCTCAACCTCAACGACTCCAAGATCAGCAAGGATGCCCAGAGTGGACCCGCCCTGAGCTTCAGCATCGCCAAGCCCTGACACGAACAGCGCCAGCGCTGCTGAAGGGTCAGACCTCCACTGGTCCGAGAAGTCTTGTGCAGATAGTCCAGAGGTCTTTGCAAATAGTTCGAGCTTTTCGCCCCCCGATTCCACGTTCGCGGCAATGTCGATCATCACCTTGGAAAATGCAGAACCACCGGCCTCTGCTCTGATGCCCACGGAGGACAAGGCCGTAGCTAGGCCGAGCACTTGACCCTCACTCAGGCCAATCTGCCCCCCGGCACCAGCGAGGCGCATGGACATTCCCACGATCTCAGCCTCAGTCGTGGCGTAGTTGTTGCCAAGCTCTACGATCGCTGAACCCAGTCGGCCCACGTCATCCTGCGAGGTGCCCATGACGTTCATGAAGCGAGCGAGAGATGTCGCAGCCTCGTCGGCGCTGAGGTTTGTCGTTTCGCCGAGGTCGATCATGGTGTTTGTAAAAGCGACGACAGATCCGGTCTGAATGCCCAGCTGGCCCGCCGCCTCAGCTACGGCTGCGATCTCGTCATGCGACGACGGCAGAGTCTTGGCGAGAGAACGTAGCCCCTCTTCGACCTTCGCCAGCTCGGCCGGGGTGCCTTCCACGGTCTTCGTGACGCCAGCCCATGCCGACTGCCAGCCGATTGCAGCCTTTACTGAGAGAGCAGTGGCTGCGACTGCCACAACACCGACAGCCATGAGTCCGCGGCCTGCCGACTCCATCGCCTGCTTCTGCTCTTCAACCTGGCGTGCGGCCTTCTCGGCAGCTGTCCCAGCGTCAGAGGTGGCCTTGCGAGCCTTCTCCATACTTGCGAGATACCCCGAGACCTGTGCAGTCAATGAGACGCGAACTGTACGATCCGCCAAGGGGAACCTCCGGTATTGAGTTGTGGTTGTAGGCTCAGCCCATGGGAATCAAGGAGTCCAAGGGGCAGACGCTGTCGGGAGTTGCGATCGTGCTCGTCGTCGCAGCGATCGTGTTCATCGCGATTGGAGTCCCAACCGAGAACTTCGAGATGGCGATATTCGGCGCGATAATCCTCGGCCTAGCTGTCCTCGTTGGTATCGTCGGCATGGGAATGCACACGTTCCGTCGATAGCTCGCCGATTTCTTCGGTGACCCAATAGGCACCGTTGAGGTTCGGCGGCGAATCCTTTGGGAATTCGGCGCGGTACCGGTCGATGTCGTCCAGCCGCACCTTCTCGTCCCAGTCCCAGAACGGGCCGTGAGCGACGTAGCGCAGGGAGTGTTCATACTTCTGCGGGTCAGCCTCGGGACTCATCGTGTGGCTCAGCAGGTGGCCGTTACGACCGATGCTGGCCTCGAACGCGACCGATGCAAGCATCAGGTCTAGGTCATCGTCCGCGAACTCGGGTTCAGGGGTGGAGAGGGACCGGACCAGCACGCCGTCTTCGTACTCGTAAACGGTCGTGGTCGTCGGTTCCCAACCGTTCAGCCGGCGCGGGGACACGCCAGACTGAACGGCCAGTTTTGCGGTCTGCCTTAGGCGGTCAGACTCGCCGAGTGATTTTTTACAGCAGCCAGGCGCTTGATCGGCGCGTCGACGTTCAGCGCGTAGATGGTATCCACGATCGCGGTGAACTCGGGGCCGCTCATCAGCGAGTACATGTCCTGCCACTCGTTCGTGGGATCAGGGTTAGTCTTCGTCACCCGATGCGCAATCGGCACGGTCAGCTCGTCACCGTCGATGACATGGCCGTAGAACCGGCCCGCCTTGTCTTCGTACTGCGCGGCCAGCTTGCACGTGTCAATCACCGAATAGCCAAGGTGTCGATCCAGAATCAACTCCGGGTTCGGCGGGCACATCTGCGTAAGTACGCGCCACTCGTCGCCGGGCAGTTGTGTAAACCGCATCGTCACGAGCTGATCGACAGCCTCGGACAGAACCGCGTCGATCTTCGCCTGCACAACGGACGCGGCAGTCGGGGCGCCGAGACGGTCATCGTTGGACTTCTTCGCGGCCGTGAGTTCAGCCGTGAGAGCTTCGACAGCTTCGGACATGTCCTTGTTCAGCGAAACCGTCACGTCGAGGTGGTCGCGGGGTGCAGCCTTCGCAGCTGCGATCTTGTCAGAGAGAGTAGTCATAATCCTTCACCGGATACTTCACCGGAAGAGTGGAACCCCCAGAGCGCTCCGGCGAAAGACGCCCTGGGGGTGGTTGGTGATGGCTAGATGGCGAGCGCGACGAGCGAGCCGAGCGAATCAACCGCTGCGGCCTGCATGATCGAAAACTTGCCGGCGCCATCGGTCGGTCCAGTCGCCTGAGCGCCAAGGTTCACGTTGATAACGCGCACCTTCTGAGCCGAAGCCGCGAGAGTCGACTGCGGCACATTGCGACGCTCGATGATCTGGAACAGGCCACCAGCAGCGAGGACGACAGCAGCGGAACCAGAGTCGGACGAATCCACGTAGGTGAGGTCGGCGAGGTCGGGGGTGATCTTCCCGAGCGACTGACGGTCCTGCGGGGAGGTAAGACGCTCGTCGGGGTTCTTCACCTGCGGGGCGGTCAGTACATACCCGCCAGTCGTAAAGCTGTATGTAATCCGGTAGCAACTTGAGCCACCGAGCAGCGCCGCAGACGGCGAGGACTGCGAGATGGTGCGACCAGCGATGGCCCAGATCGTGAGATTGCCGATCTGATCAACTGCAGAAGGTCCTGAGAAAGTCTCAGCTACGTCAGCCATGGGTAATTCCTTTCGGTTCCCCGAGGGCCGGGGGTATGGTTTCCGGGCATGCCGGAGACACCGACCGGGTGGCCGGTGAAGAGGTTGGGTTATGCGGTGAGGGTGGACTCGAATCCGCACTCGCTCGTATGGAAGACCAGAGGCGGTGTTACGTCGTCGTCGGTCTGCACGGGCTGCGGCACCGAGTACCAGACACGCCCAGCACGCTCACCCGTGATCGTCGGCGTGACACCGAGGCCAGCAACGATCAGAACGGCCTTCACTTGCTCAGCAGCCCACGCGCACTGGTCATAAGTAGAGCCGACACTGTGAATTACCCAGCGCGGATTCTGCACGGCGCTTGGACCTGCGAGACGATCGGATACGTCCGTGCCATCGCTGGGATGGATGAGTACATAGGGCAGGGGGGTGTTTGCGGGGGCAGTCGTTACGAACGTGCTAGACGCGAGAGTCGAGATCGACTGGATGCGTGACTTGAGCCACGTGGTGTGCTTCCTCAAAGGCCACCCGCTTTCAATGCGTCGTCAATGGCCTGCGTGATGCCCTTTTCAAAGTCGGCTTCGTTTGCCGAGAGGGCAGTCTGTAGGTCGCTGTGGGGGGCGACTGAGGGGGTGCCGAACTCGCGGATGTTTCCGAGCTTGCCCGCGGGTCGATCCTTGTTGTAGCCGATCTCGGATTCGATCGTTGAGCCGATACCGTTCGCACCGACTGTGATTTCGTAGTCGATCGCGGAGGGGAGAGCGCGCCACTGGTTACTGCCGGACTTGACAGAATCACGCGCCGCATCCCGAATCAGAACAGACGTGAACTGGAACGCGGAGTTGAGGTATGGGCCAGTGTTGTTGGCGACCTTGCCGAGATCCGAGGTGAGAGAACGGAGCTCGTCAAAGTTGAAATCGGGGCTCACGAGTTGCTCCGAAGGGGGAAGCGATGAGCAGTGGTTTGACCCGCCTGCGCGATTCCCTTGATGCGGAACACGCGACCAACCAGGTCAGGGTCGACAGTCGAACCCGTAACCGTCACCACATCATCGACACTCACCTGAGAGGCAAGGCCAACGGGAAGGTGCAGAGTCACATCCTGCGCGGCCAGAGTCTGCCCCACAGGCGTTTTCTCGGATACCGTGAGTGTTGGGTACTTGATACGGGCAACGCCCGCGTAATGGGAGACGATGACATCGGGGTAGGTGCCCGTGGTCTCGTCCATGGTCGTGCCGGGGGTGGTGGTTGTTACCGTGACGGATTCGGTCATGCGCGCGTTTGCCTGCGTGCGACCCATTGCCAGAGCCCCGCCGAGGATACTCACCGCATACCCACAACATGAGTGCCCGTGCTGTACTGGCGCCGGATCATCTCGATGTTTCGATCTGAGAGGCTGATGCCCGTCGACTCGCCGGCATCCGCAAACGCAGCCTTGAAGTCATCGATCGCGACCGACGACAGGCCGCCAGCAGTAAGGCCCAGCTTTAGCTCGAGCGGCAGTAGGACCTGAGACACCAGGACCATCGTCCAACGCTTCAAGCCTGCAGGAGCGAGCGCGTGCCCGTAAGTGAAAGTGATCTCTACGAGCTCGCTGCCGTCGACGTAAACGGCCGAGTCGCGCCGCTCAAATGTGATTGCCAAACCGTCACGAGTGACAGATCCGACAGACACTACCGGGTGCGCAGGCAGATCCACCCGACCGCCATCAGGCCACGCTTTAAACGTGGCCGTCGACTGCGGAAACACCTGCGCCCCGATGACATCCTCGCGGAGGTAAGTGGACGCATCCTGCAACAGGACCGTAATCCAAGCCTGCTCGGCGGTCGTAAAAACACGACCGAGTCGCACGCCCAGCTCCGTAAATGTAGCGAATGCGTCCACTTTTTACTCCTATTTCTTTGCCGCGGGTACAGCCTTCGGCTTCGGTTCCGCCACAATCACGTAGTCGTCCACGTTCTTGAGCAGCGACTCAGCCACAACATCAGACACCTCGAACACGAGCCCGTTAGGACCCTTGATCTTCGGCATTAGATGATTACGTCAGCCGCAGCCAGAGCAGTCGGACGGACAACCTTGGAGCCGTAAAGGTGCAGGCCCTTGACGATGTCAGCGAAGCCCTTTTCCTTGCGGGTCGCTTCGGTCTTGGCAATCTGCTCGGCGTAGGTCGTCGCCATGTCAGAACCGGCGATGATGAGCTTTCCAGCTCCGACACCGGGGCCGTCGGGGGCGTTGTTCGAAACGCGGAGAGAGAAGCCGGCAGCCTCACCAATCAGGCCGTTAGCGCGAACGCTGGCACCCGAAGAGTCACCCGAAGCAATGAAGCGCGAGTCCTTGAGCAGAAGCCCGCGGAACTTCGGGGTGACAATGGCGAAACGGCCCTCGGTCGGCACGTTGTCCTCGTCCAGAACAACAGACAGGTCAACGAGCTTGTCGTAGGCGTTCGACGCGGTGACGGTCGACTCGGCAATCAGGTTGCCCGCGTCAACACCGGCAGCCATGAGGCTGGCGACGTACTGGTCGGCAATGTCGCGCAGCTTGTACGCGGCCTTGCGGGCCTGCTCGGAAAGCACTCCACCGCGGGCCTGGCGTGCTTCGATGTCATCCACCGAGAACGCGAAGTACTTCGACTGGTTGATGAGCAGCAGCAGGTTGCTGTCATCGACATCTTCAATGACGATGTCGGTGTGCGGCGTGTAGGTGCCGATGGTCGGGTCGGCCAGCGAGGTAATGCGAACAGTGTCGCCGAACTGAGAGATTTCTCCCTCGTAGTCACGGTTGACAACGCCGGGGGCGGCGTACACGAGGGCCTTTTCGAGTGCAACGAGCAGCTCGGCAGACCATACTTCTGGTTTGAATGCGTCGATCGCCATGTGGGATCAACTCCTTTCGGTTAGGGGGTGTTTCAGGATTTGAGGTAGTCGTCAAGCTGTCCAGCGTTTTTCGCGGCAACGATCTGCTGCGGGCTGAGCTTCTTGAGGTCTTCCCCGTTGAGTTGCGCCGGGCGCGTGGACTCGTTGCGAGTGCCGGTGTCGCCCGAACCCTGGAACCGTTTGCCGCCTTGCGCCGCTAGGTAGGGTTTTGATGCAATGAGGTCGTCAATCGCGGATGCGACTGTGGCGGCGTCAATTTCGCCGTCCTCCCCGACTTCGAAGGAGGAAAGATCAAGGAACCGCAAAGCATCTGCGGGGTCGGCCAGCTTGGTAGCTGCGGCCGCGCGCACCTCGGCTTTGAGGATGCGCTGGTTGGCAGCGCTGAGGGCGTCATCGCGCACCTTCTGGTTTGCCTGGTCGGTTTTGTGCTCAGCCTCGCGCCCCTCAGCGGTGGCTTTGTACGCGGCGAACTCGGTAGCGGATGCCTTCCCGATCCGTTCGGCCTCGCGCCACTTCGCCTTCATGGAGTCGAGAGCCTTCTTGCCGGCGTCACCGAGCGCTTCGGAACCGGCCGTGTCATCGGCTGCGGCAGCTTCGGCTGCTGCCGTGGCTTCAGCTTCAGCGGCGAGAGTTTCTTCTTCGGTGCTCATGTTGCTCCAATTTGCTTGGTCGCCGCATTGCGCGGCTAATGGGTGGTGCTAGAAATCCATGTATCCGTAGCGCTTGAGAAGTTCACGCGCTCGCTCGGGGTTATTGCCGGCCATCAGTTGCAACTGCTCAGGCATGAGTCGGAGCGTCGTCGTGCGTCGGTAGCGGCCTTGTTTCGCGGCGGTGAAAGTTGCCGCGCCCTCGGACCGTGCGAATGCGCCTCGAGCGGTCGTGCCCTCGCCAGTGATGAAAACGGTCAGCGGGGAGCCGTCAGCCTTCACCCCGATGCGTGTTGGCACGAGTCGGGCAGGAGCGCCGAGCTCGCCGCCCTTCGTCATGCCACGGCGGGCGTTGACTACACTGATCGGGTTGGCGCCCTCGCGGATTGCGAACGCGCCCGACTTGGTGAACACCCGGTCTTGCTCGGCGGCAGAGAGCGATTCGAAATACTCGGTCGGGGTATCGTGGAATCCCTCGGGGGGACCTTGGCCATCAGGGATTGGAACGGATGTGCAGCGGCATCGCGGGTGACGCTGGAACGCCTTCCGGTAGTCGTCACGGCCAGCAAGGATCGCGCACCGTGAGCATGCACCCGCCGAGACAACGCGCACGTACCGGGTGAAGCCCTTGCCCGTTGCGAGCGTGGCATCTGCTTGCCGACCCATGTCCTGCACAGCCGCGCCGATGATCGTTGCGAGGAAACTCGCGCCGACTTCGAACGCTCGTGCAGGATTCATGCCCGCGCCGATCGCCGTCTTCGTCGTCGTGACCGCACCAAACAAAGCCGGTGCAACCTCGCGCCCATCGAGCATGACGCCGCCGAATGCCTCAGGCACCAGGACGGCCCGTTGTGCGTCGTAATCCCACGCCTGCGACACCGAGTTCATGTACGGCGTCGACTGGCGTGCAGCGGTCACCTGAGCGGCTGTGACCACCGTTGTGAGGGCCGGCGCTATCCGATCCCATGACGCATCCAAGTTGCCAACGTCACCCTGCGCCCATATCCGCAAACTCTTTGCGGTTGCTCGGTGCGTCAGTGCCTCGCGCCGGTCCTGCAGATCAACCGCTAGATCAAGGAGTTGGCTCAATGGGTGCCTCGGAATCTATCGCAGCCTGAACGCCGAATGACATTGCCTCTTTGGACTCACGCGCAGCCATCGCAAGTACGCGCTTGACCTCGAGCGGATCGAGCCCGTCTACCTCCATGAGGTATTCGAGCGGGTAGCCCATCTTCTTCTTCTTCACGAGAGCGTCGGCAAGCTGGGATTCAGACCGGATCTCCGGGTTCATCCATGTAACCGTCGCCAACCGTGTAGCCTGCGCGAGACTCTGATCACCCATCGCAAGAGCCACAAGGCGATACACCTCACGCAGCGCAGGAGTAGCGAACGTTTGGAACTCGAGCGTCTTCTTGACGAGCCCGATCTCAGACGCCTTCAACCCCTCGCCGTTCACGTTCGACATGCCCGTCTTCGAGACCAGGTATGTCGGGGGGGTGCGGGTCTGCGCGGCGATGTGACCGACCGCGATCTCAATGGTGTCCGTGAACACGTCGAGCTTGGCAGCATCCCACGAATCAATGCTCGTGTCAGCGCCCGACAGGTACAGGAGACGCTTTTCAGCGAGATCCTTCATGTCGACGGCCTTCTTGCCGATCTCCTTGCCGGTGGTCATGTCGATAACGGGAGTCATCGGCGGGCCTTGATGCAGCACTACACGGGCAGGCATCGAGGCATAGTCAGCAGAGAGGAACAGGTACGCCCACAGCAGATTGATCGCATCCTGCATAGGCATGACACCCTGAATCTCAGAAACAGGATCGCCACGCAGCATCGGTCGGTTTGGGATCTCCACAACCGGCACAACACCGATCGGATTCGGCAGCGGCCACGGCTCATCAGCAACCTGACGAGGAACCCAACCACCCTCAGAAACAGCGTTGACCTTCGCCTGCTCGGCCTGAGACTCTTTGTCATCCTTCGCCATAGAGCGCGACCGCTGAAACTTCCACACCTGATCCGGCGTGTAAAGCGTCGCGTATTCCAGCTTCTCGTCAGCCCAGGTCTTCAGTGCTGCCTTGCGAATGCGCGGGTTGGCCCAGTCGTACTCGATCTCGACATCGGAAGCGTGCTCCCACGTGATCGTCGGCTCATCGTTCGAGTCGCCCCAGACAATGACGAACGACCGAGACGTGATCAGCGACGAGACAAAGCCCTGCGAAGACTGCATCTCCATCTCGTTATAGAGCCACTGATTCCACAACTTCTCAGCCGCGGCGTCCATGTCCTTGCCGAGCTTCAAACCGGTGTGCTTGATCCGCTCACCCTCCGCGTCAACCACGGGTCGCGTCCAGTTATCCGAGAATCCGGTGTACCGGGCAGCGTTCGCCTTCTTCCACTCATCCGTGGCGAACGACAGCGGCTGCTTGCCCTCGTAGTACTGCTCGCGGCGGTCAAAGATCGGGCGCCGGCCAACCAGTCGGGCGTATATACGGTTCGTGAGCCTGAGGGCTTCCAAGTAATCCAAGGGACCCTCCAACGGGCTAGAAATACACGTACTCGTCACCAGCGACATCCAAAGCGCCCGAAGCGATCGCGTCACAAACTGCTTCGTGAGCGAGCGCCGAGGACATCACCTGATCGATCTTTTGATGATCAGCAGGCTTGCCGAGGATGTACTTCTGTCCGGGTCGTGCGCGAATAATTGCGTTACGCATGTGGAACTTGGTTTCAAGATCCGCGTCGTGATGAAAATCGCTGTCCTTGTTCGTGATGTCCGTGCGGAACCGCTCGAGCGAGGCGTGCATGCGACCAATCGAGTTAGTCGGCCACTTGACGAAAACCTTCTCGCCGTACTTCGCGCCCCACGTGTCGATCTCTGTCTCCCAGAACATCGGGTCGCAGTAACCGCGCACGATCTCGAACTTGTTTGCAAGCTCGTCCATCGCCGCCATAACCTCAGAGCGCGGGATGCGGTTACCCCAGTCGGTCGGCTTCCACAGCGTCGGACGGGAGCCTTCGAGGTAGGTCGGTGTGAACTGGTAGTAATCGAGCGTTTCCAGCCGAATGCCGGTCCAGTCGTTATTGTCCGAACCGTCGAAACCGAGGCACACCTTCGTTCGCGGAGAGACCGTGATCGGTTCGCCACGCCCAGACTTGCCGTCGAGCCCCTTAGCGACCCAGTCAGCCTCACGCACCCAATGACCAGAACCAGCCACGATGCGATTACCGAAGAATCGTTCAGCCTCGGCAGGGTTCGTCTCTGCCAGCGCTGCAGACTCAGACTCAATAGAGCGGATGTCCACCCACGGCGAGCCCGAATAGTTGAACCGGAAAATCTGTTCGCGGTCCCTCTTGAGCTCGAACTTGAGCGCGACAGGCGGCGGGAAGTAGTGCTTGTAAATGTCCTTCTGCGCCGACTCGAACGTGTCCTGCGCCACCGAATTCTCAGCAGGGTCAAACGGGTTAGTCGACTCGCTCACGCGGCCACCCATACCCGCAGCACCACGCCGCAAAATGCGCTGGAACTTCTTCATGTTGTTCGAGTCAGTCCATAGGCCCGTCTCATCACCGAACGCCCGCGAAACACGCGCGCCCAGCTTCGAGTCAGCCTTAGAAGTGACAATCTCAATACGAGAATCGCGGTTGCCAGACGGATGGCGAATGAACGCCTCGCCAGTCTTCGGAATCAAGTTAGACAGCGGGCCATCATCGATCATCGGGACAAGTGCGCCCCAGGTGTTTTCCACCTGATCCTCAACAACAGCCGCAAGCTGAATTCGCGGTGTTGCCCACGGCCGGCCCTTAGGCTCGCCCGCCTCGTAAAAGTACATCTCACCGCACGGGCAGCCATGATCGGCGCACACATACGCTTCGCCCTCTTCGGCACGCCCATCGAACAGGACCGGCCCGACGAACTCCGCACACGCCTCAGCAGCGACACCCGGCGACTTGCCGACCTTCTGCGCCGCCATCCACTGACCCAGCCGATACACAAACGCCGTGTTCCGCTCGCCTGCCTTCGCAGCAGGACGGATCTCGTACCAATTCGCGAGATACACCTTGTGATCGATCGTCGGCATGAACGGCTCACCCGCAGTGTCGCCATCAGGGACAACGCAGTGAGTCTCAATCCACCAGATGATGAGATAACCGAGAGTGCGAGTGCGAGGCGGGACCTTGTAGTCAGGCCCCTTCAACGGAAACCGCCGAAAGCCAGTTGTCGCCCTTTGTCTTCCGGGCACCCTTCGTCGGAGCCTGAGCGACAGGAGTAGACGACGAGATAAGAATGTGTGCCGCGTTCATCGCAGGGATGGTGAGCAGAAGCGCGTCCATCTGCTGCCGGACAAGCGTGCCCAGCGCAGTAGGGGAGTCGGGAAGCTCAACCTCAGAGATCCGACGCACATGCAACGCGACCTCGAGCTGCTGATTGTTGCGATCCCAAATGATCGCCTGCGGTTTGCGCCAATAGATGTCCCACAGCTCGGACTCACGCCCCGACTGATCAGGCAACGGCCAAGACGGAATCTCACCAGCGAAACCAGACGCCGGCAACGTATCCCAATCCTTTTTCAGCGAAGAATAAGACGACGGATCAGGAGCCGGACCACTATTGAGACGAGCACCACCTGAAGCCATTTTGCATCCCATTTCTCAGCATTGCGCTGGCCTCTTTGCGAGGCACGAACTCGGTTTTTTGATCGAAAAATAAGTGTTTTGAACCCGGCGCGCGTTTTTTCGCCCTCTCCGGCGGTCATCTGGGAGGTCGCGATTGGCCCCCCCCCCCTTTGGGGTGCAGGTAAGCGGCCCCCTGTGACTGCCTCACGCGATGCCTTGCTCAGCACCTACTCGCGCCTGTTCCATCCGCCTCGTTGCGTTGGTTCGCTTGCTGTGGCTTGTGAGTGACAGGTGTGGCAAAGACCACGACCGCGTTCGGGATCGTTGCTGTCTAGCCCTTGCTCGATGAGCTCACGCTTCGAGTCGGGGTAATGGTCAGCCTCGGTCGCTTGTGCTGCATGACACAACACACAGATGGGGTCACGCTCGAGCACACCGTTACGGAAAGCCCGGTGACCCTTGCCCGTGTACCCTCGCTGCTTAGCTGTGCCCCTAGCCTTGTCTGCCTCGGCTTGATGCACCGGGCAGCGTGTGTCCTTGCCTGTGTACATGGTGGGACAGCCGAAGATGGAGCAGACTCGCATGCAGCACCTCCAACGCAAGAAGCCCCCACCGTTATGGTGAGGGCTTCGGCTATCTAGTCGACGTGTGACATCTAGCTCGCTGGAACATGCGCGACTATCGTGCCCAACGGACACGGCTGGATTGTGATGATCTTCCGTGATTCACCACGGATGTCAACGACATCTCCGACGCCCACCATTGTTTCGGTCATGTGCTTTACCTTACTTCGTCAACCAGTCGGTCGTCATCATCCTGCACGGCGTAAGCTTCCTCAATATCGGCGTCAGTCATGGCGTAACCGGCAACGTGTGCCGACATCCAGCAACAAGCGAGACGACACACCAGAAGCGGCCGCATACACGGCACGCTCTTGCGTTGCCTGTCACGATCAGTGGCTCGCGGCATATCTACGCAGTGCCGCTTTTCGGCACACGATGCATTTACGGACACCATCCAGATACTGTCGCCGTCTTCGTCTTGCCCCATGCCAACCTCAGGGCCACAGGGACAGTCGACAGCTTCATGCCGCATGGTGTCGTGATTTGGCCATTCATTGTGTTCATTGCCATGCATGGTGCAGAGCCAGCCTTTGCGCTGTATTCGCAGCCGGAAGTGGTGCAGGAATCGGCGCATGAGATCCCGTCAGAAACGCTTACAGATACCGGTATGTGTAGACAGTTACGAGAACGCCTGGTTGACGTGTGCTTGATATCCGACATGGGGGGAATGTGGACGATTGGTTACAGGATTCTTAGGTCCGACCATGCATGGTTTGATGTTACGAATGAGAGCATGCCGGCCTGGCTTCTTTCGCCCGTCTTATTCGTAAACCACGAGCTGCCATTGTCACTAGCAGGGGACACCATAAGCCAGCGTGCATCACCTGACTGCTGCACCCTAAGGCTGTGGTAGTGGCCGAATAGCGCAATGTCAGCCGCAGCGAGTGGCATGCGACCGTGCGACTGTCCCTGCCAGAACTTGCCGAGACTATCGGGCGATTGTGCCTGGTGTCCGTGTGCGAATCCGAGCGTGGTTCCCGATGTGGTGTAGGCGAGTGTTTCCATCGACGTTTCGGGGATAACGACTGACACGTTGCTGAGCTTGTCGGACTCGTTGCAGATGTCGCGCAACTGTTCGGCGATCTCGATGCCGTAGTCGTCTAGAACGTGGTTCTCGGGTGACTTGGGGCCGATGCGTACCGAGCCGTGGTTCGACGGGACCGCAACGTAAACGAGCGAGTCGGTGAGCGGGGCCAGCATCTTGATGCCCTCGAGCATTAGCCGGCGTGCAAGTCGGATCTGCTCGGTGATGGCGAGGTCGTTTGTGGCGCGTTGTGAGCTGGTGGAGTTGATGTTCTCCACGATGTCGCCCAGGTCGGCGAGGATGATCTCGGCGAAGTGTGTTTCGGTGGCGATCCGTGCGGCCTCTGTGAACGAGGCGAGGACGCGCTTGGCGAGGTCGGTGGACTTGAGGCCGTAGTCGGTCTTGCCGGTCTGTAGGTCGGCAGCGCACACGACGAAGGTTTGGGCGGTGATCACATCGGGGCGGCGAACGGGGGGCATCCACGAGTCAATGGCCGCGTACAGGTCGGCAGTGTCGATGGCAGCGGCGCCAGCAGCGATGGGCCGCACGTTGTTGAGTTTGTTCCAGAAGCCACCGAGAGGGTTGGATGTCCAGCCCCAGGTGAAGGTCACTTCGTCGGGGTTCTGACCCTTGGACTGGATGAACGCCCGGTAGTTGTCGTGACCCCAAGGCGTCGTGCTGAACCGGGTGTAGTCGGCTGAACCGTCCAGGTTGTGTTTCTCGGATTCGCCCGAGATGGACGCGGTTGCCTCAACGCTCGGTACGCCGTTCTTGCGGTAGTCGTTCACCGTTGACTTGCCGATGCGCTGTGTGCCGTCTGAGTACTTGGCCGAGATTGCGCGGCTGCTAATGGCGGCGTTTGCAAGGTCAGCCAGGAATCCCTTATTTTCAAGCAGCGACATGATGCCCCCAGCCTTCATTTACGTGAATAGAGCCGAACGTCTAAACCTCTGTCACGCTGCCGGTCTTGAGCAGCACCGCGTCTGTCTCGTCCAGCCAGTCGCAGGTGATCTCGGTAAGCACGCCTCGGTGTTGGCGCCAGTGATGACTGCAAAAGAGCAGAGCCACACCGTCGACCGTGGCCGTTGCGTATGCGCGAGACGGGCAGCAGTCGGAGCGTTCACCGGTCAGGGTGAAAACTCGCGCTGGGTCGGGCGTGCCATTCATCGGGGCAGCGGTGTCGTGTTTGCCATGACTGCTCCTGTGTGAAGTTGAGCCGAGGGTGTGTGTGGGAAAGGGTTAAAGCAGCCCCAGGCAGTCCATAGACATCTGGGGCATAACGCTTCACCGGCAATCGTGCGGGCTACCTGCGTTGCTTGGTTCCGATGATGGGATTCGAACCCATGTCAGCCCCGCGCTCGGGGATAAATCGTTACCCGCACAGATCGGTGCGGCGTGCCCTTTGTGGCCTCTCAGGGAACATCGGAATGCCCGTTCTGCCAGCCGGGCCACGCTGCTCTATGACGGTGTACAGGTTGTACCTGATCCATCCGTGTTTACCGCTCGTTCGTCTTGCCAAACCCTGAGCGTCGGGCTGCGCGGCTCATTCCGTGTGGGTTTGAGTGGCAAGTGTTTGGAGGCGGTCAGGGTTCTTCACTCCTGCGTAATCCGCGCGTTTCGCAACGGCCCGCCGGATCGTTTTATCTCACGCCGGAGATCCGAACCGGCTACAGGCGGGGAAACCTGGTGAAGTGATCCGGTCATCACTCGCCCGATGTGGCCTATGACAAGGCGTATGTGTGTCGGGGTGGACCGGAAGTTTAAATGCAAATAGCGGCCAACGTGGAAACGTTGACCGCTATCTGAAGAAGGCACACTACTAGAGCGCACCTAACTATATCACGACAGGGCTAGTTTGCAAGACCCAATTTGTCGGCGTGTCATCCGGTCTGCTTTTCCTCGAGCTCGAACTGCAATTCGCGCACACCCCACGTCTTCGCACACGCCCTGCAGACACCGCGCGCATCGTTGACCATGGTCGGGCTATCGGGCTGATACCGGATCACCAGTGGCCGGTAGTAGCGTTCTTTCGTTGCCGGGTCCCACCATTCCGATGCACCGCATGATGGGCACGCATCGGGCAGGTCTTTCTCTTTCGGCGGGTTCAATGTTGCCTCGATCTGGAACGCCCACTTCCGCAGCTGCTTCGTGTAGAACGTAACAGTCTCGGTGCTGCTGGGGTATTCCTTGAACCGGACGAACCAGCTCCGCAACGTAATCCCGACGCTGGCCTTATCGATCACTGCGCCGGCAACTCTGGCCCATTGCTGAACCTCGCTGCTGATCTGCATGAACCGCATGAGCGCGCCCGAGTCCACCAGCGATCTTGTCGCCGGATCACTCCCGCCCGATGTCGTGCCACCCATGCTCGATCTGATCGCGTTGTCGAGCTGATCAAGTAGCGCATCGTCCTCAACGTGCACGACCTTCGTCATCTCGGGGCCGTTGGGATCGTCCTGGATGATCTTGCGGTGGGTTGGCTTGGTGAGGGCATCGAGGGCATCGAGTAGGTCGGTGGTCATTTCTTCCCCCTTGGTAGTTTGGTCGCGATCCTGTAGAGCCACGTGAGCCCCCGTCGAGGTTGTCGAGGCGCTCGGTACACCAGCCCGATGTTGGCCATTTCATCGAGGAAGTCGCTGCACGTGTCGCGGCTCCGATAGACCCAATCGTCAAGATCGATGTCACCGGCGCTGATATGTGCGAGGCACTGGTTGTGAAGACCGGTGACGGTGTTGAAGTATCCGATGCGAGGTTCCGATAGTTCATCCCGTGCGGAGGGCATGGAATGCACCACTGTTGAGACGGTGCGTAAATCATTGGTGCACATGTCGGGTATCGGGCACGGCGCCCAGCCAAGCACCGAGTAGCACTCAACACTTGTCGGCGACTCATCTGTGGGCTGATCAGAAGTCATCACCAGCTTGGCAATCGCCCGTCGTTCCATCATCGGCAGGTTGCTTTCCGATATTACGTCCAGAAGGTGCTGCTTCTTCATGCTCATGCCCTTACCTCCATTTCGTCTTTGACCCAAACCCGAACCCATGCCCCATTCGACGGTTCCGAGATCATCAGGTCGTCGTGCCCGGTGATGGCTTCGTGCACATCGAGGGCCAGTAGCGCGGCAGATCGTGTGCTGTGACGTTCGCGTTGCTGGCAGGTGTTGCAGATGATGTCGATCATGATTTGTCATCCCGTTTCATAGCTGCCCGCTTGTCGGTCATCGCACATCCTGCCAATCTGTCGTCGTGCGCTGGATCTTGCCTGTCGCAGTGTGTTCACCCGTGATAGTCGAGCCGTAGTACGTTCGGCCACTTCGAGTCCAGTCGTTGATCTCGCGTGTCCGAACGCTCTTAGCTCCCGCGAGCGTCGGGAATGCCCCGTAAGCGATCGGCTCGTGCTTGCGAGTCCCTGTCATGCGGGTCACGATCACCCGGAAGCTCTCGGTGGACTCGACCGGCAGTTCCCTACTCATCCTCTGTCCTCTCTCTGCGCCTCTGTAGCGCTGGTACGGGTTGGTGGTGCTAGTTGTGCTGCGAGGGGCTTAGATGGCGGGGTGGGGGCTTCCCAGTCAAGGATGCGGACCGTCCTGCACGGGAACGGTTCGCCATCCTCAACGCAATCGCCGAATTGCTCCTTCTCGTGCAGCATTCGGATCGCAATTAGCTGCTGTTCTGCGCGTGGCATCAGTTCCCCTCCCGCTTTTTCGCTGCCCGCTTGTCGAGCCATGCCTGCCCAAACAGTCGCCTTTGCTCGTCGCGCACGATTCGCGCCTGCAATTCGACCGCCTCGGTGAACTTCCGTTGGTTTATCCGCACCTGAGCGGTCAGACGTGCTCGTGTCGCCTGCTTCGTGGTGCGTATGCGTTTGCTCATGTTGTCCTCAAATTCGCATAAAAAATGGCGCCTACCGACTTGGGAGGTGCCTAGGTGGCGCAGAAGGTGCGGGCTAAAAAGGCTTGTCGTCAAAGCTGCCCGGCGCGTTCCATGTATCGCCGCCAGTTGCCGGCGCATTCGTCGGTGCACTCGGCTGCTGCTGGCCTCTCGACTTGTCTTCGATGGCCTTGGCGCCGTTGAGGGAGACTTTTGCCGAGTGGCGGATCTCGTTCTGCTGGTCAGTCCATTCGTCGACCTTGACCGACAGTGCACCGCGCCATTTGCCCGAGTCGCCCTCGTTCAATCCGTGCGGCTGGGCAAACCAGAGGGAGTAGCGGGGCTTGCCCTCAGAGCCGTCCTGCTTCTCAAATACCTCAGTCACCTCAGCGCCTTTGCCGTTATAGAAAATGCGGGTGATGGTTCCAGAAACTTCAGCAAATGCCATTAGATTGCCTTTCGGTAGTTATCGCGCATCCAGTCGCGCTTACATGTTTTGCATTGACGGCCACCGGATTTGGTGACAATCAGGTTGTCGCCTGAGTACGGATGCCCAGAGGGGCATTCCGTTTTCCTTGCTTTGGGGTGGGTGCCGTGCACGAGCGCATCGCGAGCGTTTGCGCTTCGGGTATCCCACCGAAGATTCGATGCCCGATTGTGCTGCCGGTTGCCGTCTCCGTGGCAGACCTCCGTCGCATCGTCGTGAATCTTTTCCAGGAATGTGAGCGCGACGAGCTTGTGCATCGTCACTGTCTTCCCGATTCCGTTCTTAAACAGCGAGACGTGCAGGTAACCGTACTTATTGACGCTCGGATGCATGGTGCGCCCGGCGATCGGCTTGACCATTCCGTTCGGGTAGACAACTGATCGATCAAGCGAACGCAGGCTTCCCTGATCGCTTACTTCGTAGGTGCCTTCGTAGCCGGCTACGGCTCGCCATTCTTCTGTAGACTGCATGGCAGCCCTCCAATCGGTTAGACGATTTGCGGGTAAGGCCCCGGCGAGTGTTGAAGCACTCGGTTTGGGGCCGCTTCTATTCTACCCGAAATCGGATGAAATTCCCGGTCATTCGCCCATTTTGCCCCCCCTGAATATGACCAGCATTGTGGGGAATGGTGCGGGGTCTTTGCTGCCACCGAATCTCAGCCGCCCCTTGATGAATCGAACTTCAGCGCGTGGCAGCACGATTTCGTGAAACCATTTCACATCGGTTCGGGCCGGTACGAGTAGGACAGTCGTGGCCTCGCTCGTCGCGGCCTTGTACATCCAGTCTTTGATGCGGTCCCCGTAGGGCGGATTACACCAGACCGTTTCACCATCCCAGTCCTGCATGAGTCCGTCGCTGTCGATGTCGTAGAACCGATCACACTTCGCGTTGTTTTTGTCTGCCGCTACATCGACGGTGAATCCGAACTCGCGATTGACCTGATCGAAGAACGCTTGCTCTGTTGCCCACTCGACTGTCTGCGAGGACAGGAACACGCTGTCGGAAATTTTCTTGTCTGCGCCGGTTGTGACTTCGGCCATTAGCTTCTCTTTCCTTCGTTGTCTCGAATTGCTTGCACCCTCTGCAATTCCTGATAACCGAGCGACTTGCTGCCACCCGGCCTGTACTGCTGTTTCGGTTTGCGCGGTTGTTTCGGCTTGCGTGCGTTGACAGTCAGCGACTCAGCAACCAGCGCGTACACATCCGGCAGCACCCCCTCGAACCGGGCCACCTTCACGAGGTGCTCCCGAACCATCTGCCGGTGACCTTCCCCCGTGAATGACTCACGGGCGATCGTTGCCGGGTCAACCTGGGCGAGGAACATCTCGAAACTGTTCACAGTGACCTGCCAACCATTCCGACATCAGCCGGCGCATCGGGCATCTCGTCCAGTGCGAGCCGATCGGTTGCCTGCCTGCGCTCGAACTCACGCAGCGTGAACAGGGCGTCGCGGATGTCAGCAGGTAGCAGGTTGCGACTCGGCCACGACTTGTCAATCAGCCCGCGCGCCTTAGCCGATCTGACATCGGCTTCAATCGCTGCCGTCGTGTTGCGCGTGCTGTCCGGTATCGCCGCGAGAATGTGCCGGACGCTGAACACCTCCTTCGCAATCGGCCCGGTGAAGTGTCCGACCGTTGCAGCCATCGCCTCGTCGTAGTCGACCTTCTCGAGCGCCATGAACCATGCCTCGGTGGTCACGCGGTCCACGACTATGAAACGGTCGAAGCCCGACGCGATGGTTAGGATCTGGGCTACTTGGGTTTTATTCACTGGGTGGCCTCCCCAGACTTTTCACCCGCAGTGGTTGGCGACTGAGGGAATCGCTCGAACGCTGCTTTCACATCGTGCATGAAGTCGCCGACGTGACGCAGAAACTGGCCGTCCTGCCAGCGCGTTTCATTGTTCGTGACTGGCACCTCGTACTTCGTCGCTATCGCAGCCAGCGCCTCGGGCAGGTCCTCAGATGTGGCGATCATCTCGTTAGCTTCGGAGTCATCCGGGGCTGTCTTGGGGGTCGGCTCGGGAGGGTTCATGGCTTCCAGTGCGTCCGCCAGTGGCTCCGCCATGTCTGCCAATCCCTGCCATCCATCGCATCCGTCGTCGCCGCCCCTGATGGACTCGATGCGCCCGCGAGTCTTGGCAATCAGTTCCGTGTTCCTGCTCATGCTTCAATTCCTCTCTGTGTCTGCATTTCTTCGCGGGCAAGTTGCATCACGAAGTCGAGGTTCTGATCGGTGCGGGTCGGTTTGCGGTCGGCTTGCGGCATGGTCGGCAGTTCATCGGTCCAGCGCTCACGACCAAGCCATGCACCCAGCGCCGGCGTGAATTGCGTCGTCGTCGTGGCTGCGTAGGCATCACCGAACTGGACGACATGCGCGGCGAGGTCATCGAGGCTGATCTTCTTCGCGGCGACCTTGAACTTCTCGAGCGCCTGTTTGCGTTCGGTCTTCTTCGGCCAGTGGGAGTAAGCAGCATCAAAAGCAGCTGTGACATCTGCCGATCGTGCGTCGGAGACGGACAAGGTACTTAACCCCTGTTCCTCTGTTCCCCTGTTCCTCTGTTCCTCTGTTCCAGGCGCTACCTTTTCAGTAACCCTCGCGAGGGTCTCGCGAATTACGGGCAGATCGCAGTCAGGGAGCGGGAAGCGCGGTTTGTTCGGCTTGTCGATGCGTTGGTGTCGGTCCCAGTTGACGACGGCCAGATATTTCTTGTTTCCGACCGTGTATCTATCGATGCGACCAGAGGAAAAAAGGTTCTGCAACCCTCGCGAGACTCTCGCGAATGTCTCGCTAGGGTCTCGCTCTATGTCGCCGGCGAACAGATCCGCGGCGATTGACGAGAGCTTGTCGACGCCCACGCCGTTGTCATCGACGTAAGACCATAGGCCGACGAATATCAGCCGGTCATCCCAGGGGAGCGAGCTAATGTCGTCCGAGCGCCAGAACTCCGGCTTGATGGATCGGATTCTCATTAGTCACCTCCTTTCTGTCTCATAAGGCCACCCGTGCTAACTCGGCAGCGGTTGCGTACATATGGAACCCGTCATCGAATCGGATCGTGTATTCGCCGTGGTTGCCGATCGTGACTGTCGCTTCTTGCCCGTCACGTTCGATGCCGGACTTGCCGTCGATCTTGTTGGTGAAGGTGACGCGGGCGCCGGGGTTCACAGCGCTACGACCGCAACATGCACGCCGACCGGATTACCCTCGCCGGCGTACTCTTCAATCGCCAGCAACCGGACCACGCGCGCATCGTCCTCGAGCAACCCGCCATCGGTGAGCCCGTCGAGCATTGCCCGCGTCAGCTTGTCAATGTCGGGCTTGACTGCCGGCGTCGACCATCTCGTGCGTTTCGGCTTCGGCATGACGAACGTGAGCTCTACACTCACTGGGCAGTCGAATGTGATGCCGATGTCAGCACGTGCAGCGACGGTGTGGCGCCACGGTTTCAGCTTGTCTTTGTTCTGGTCGGTCATCTGCACGCTCGTTGATCCGATGCGCGAGAATCCCGACTTGCTGCCCTGCTGTATGGGCACGCCGGGAATGAAGAACTCCACCGGAATTTGCTCGGGTGGAGTCTGGTAAGTGGCGGGCATCATCCCGCTATCCGTGCCGATCATGCGACCCTCCTTCGGGCGTTGCGTTCGTTTTGGTACGCGCGCCGAACTTCCAGGCACGATGGCGACTCGGGGTAGTCTGTGCAGCCTCGAACAGCGCCGATGATTGTTCCGTGAACCCATTTCGGATTCTTCGGGGCGCCGCGTGCTGAGAGCGTCCCGGCTGCTTTCCGTTGGGCGTACCGTTCCCTCTCGAAACGGTTACGAGCCTCCCTGCATGTGCCGCTCTCGAGCCCTTCATTCGGGCAGTTGGTGCTGCACCCTTTTTCGGCCATGCGCTTGGTGCCATGGACGAACGGTGCAGGAATGCGGCCCAGCGGTTTCGGCGCGTGAACCTTGACGGCCACGATCCGAGTCGCCCGTTTCTTCGCCGCTTTCGGGGTTTCGCGGATGATGCGCGGCTTGAGCTTCGGGGCTGCGTACTTCTCGGCGGTTGCGGTGCCGTTGTCGACTGCGAGCCGGTAGCTATAGTCGCCCATGTAGCGCGTGTGAGCCTCGGTGCAGGTCATCAGTGCGGTGCGGTGGTTGTCGCATGTGCCGCCGCGACAGCCGAGTGTGTAGCCGGTGGGGGTGCCGTGGGGGGTCATGACTTCGCTTCCTTAATCGCTCGGAACTGGGCAGCGATTCTTTTGGTAGCAACCATCAGGTCATTCATCTGATGAGCCGCGCGGATCGGATCGAACATTTCGATGTAGTAGTCGTTTGTTTGGTAGTCGCCGTTGAGTTTGGCGGCGTGAGTTTCGGCTGCAAGTACGCCGTTATGCGTTCCGACGATGGACTCGGGGTCGCCTCGCTTCACTAGCCACATCACCGTGTCACCGCTTGCGTTGCGAATTGCAGCAGCTTGGATGCGAGGTCTACAGCTTCTTCGCGGGTGAGGGTTGCGGCGTTGAGTTTGTAGAGTGCGGTGCTCATATCAGTTCCTCGTTTTCGTCAGCAACCACAACCGGCTCGCTCATCCCCGCGAAGATCGCCCGAATACTCGCGAGCGTCTCGGCTGTCGCACCGGCAGATTTAGCCGCGTGCCCGATTGCGTTTACGGCTGCGGAGGTGGTTGCGGCGGTGGCTTCTGCGAGGAAGTCGCGGGGGGTGGGGGTGGCGAGGGGCTTGATGGTGAAGTTCGCGCGCTTGCCCCTGCTCACCGTCAGAGGCCGGGTGATCGGCTTGTCGATGTGCGACATATGGCTGATCTCGATACCGCCTGTCTGCTCTCTGCCGAACTTGGTGGCGGGGTTGCGGTAGAGGGTGAGACCGTGGCCAACGTAAGCTTCGGGATTCGGCCCCCAAGCGGCGACCATCATGTTGCGCATCGACTTTGACGGGCGGTAGGCACGTCCGGGTGTTTCCTCCATGTGGAAGTTGAACGGCTGCTCTGCCGGACCCTCGGTGACGCGGTTGATCGTCACGGTGATAGGGCCGGTCTTAATGAAGTCCACATTGTTGATTTGGTCGGTCTTCGGGGCGATGCTGGCTGTCATGTCCATAGTCAGGATTCCTTCGTGTTGTCGGTTGGGTATCGGCGCTCATGCACAAGTTCGGCGGCGAGGCTGTACGCCTCATTGATCGCCGTCTGCACTTCCGCATCAGTTGCGAGCGGGGGCCAGAAGACTCGAAATTCTGCGGTTACGAGTGGCACGAACGCGTTAGGAGAAGTGCCGGCGTTTGGTGTCGGGTTGCGGATGGATGCCAGAACACCGGGTCGCCCACTCACAGCGACATCTCCATTTCTTCCCAGTGATCGATCCGTTCAGCAACCGGCTTGCCTGCCGTAATCGCCCGATAGTCCGCGATCATCACCGCCGCCTTCTCTTCAGCCGCAGCAACCGCAGCCACGATGACCGCCTGCCATGCCGGGTCTGGCAGCACGCGGATAACATGCAACGGCCAGCCACCGGAATAGCTCGTGTAGTCCCACCATTTGCGGTCGAACACCATGAGGCAGGTTTGTACTTGCGCCATGTTCTCGGCGGGTACTTTGTCGCTCAGGATGGTGCGCAGGTGGATCTTGGCTTTCCGGCTTTTGATTTCGATGCCGCCGTCGTCATTCACCAGGCCATCGGGTGACGCGCCAAGTTTGTGCCCGTTGATCTCACGAACCGCGAACCCGATCTCGTGCACCGGGGCGTACTGGATGTTGTACAAGTCGCGGGCGTAGGGTTCATCCAGCGTGCCCCGTTCCATGTCGGCGTTCGGGTGGACGTACTCGACGTGGCCCGTGATGCGTTCAGCGACCAGCGTTTCGATGAGACTGCGTGAGGTGTCGTTATCGGCGACCTTGAGCGTCGGAGTAATCAGCTTGCCGACCATGGACGCCGTGATCAGCCCGCAACGTGCAGCCAGCCATTCATCGGTGCCCTGCTCGAGCGTGTCGAAGATTGTCAGCGTCATTTGTTCACCTTTTCCAGAGGCTGGGGAGGCCAGCGCTCACGATTCGTATGGAGTTCAGGAAGCGGTTTGCCGACTCGATCTCGGCTATAATCTCGCGCTCATTTGCATCCAGTTCCGTGGCCCATGCCTCATAAGAGCCGCCGAGCTTTAGGTAGCGGCGCACTAGACGGCTCACCTTGGAGGGGCCAGCTTTGATTCCCCGCGCAGACATGAACTTGAACGTCTCGCGGATGAGTGGTTCTGCACCGCTCACAGCCCCAGCCCCTTAGCCACAACATCCCGCGTCTCAGGGCTGGGCATCCGACCTGCCTGTGTCGTCCAGGCGATAACGTTGGCGAGTCTTAGCTGCTCCGTCTGTGCCTTCGTGGCAGCGACGAGGGCTAGGGTTGCGTGAATCTGCGCATCAGCGAAGTTTGAGACGCGCTGGGCTGCAGCAGTTTCCCAGCCGATCGTCCACTTATGCCCTAGTCCTATGAGGCGAATTGCCTCGTTTTTGTGATCCGTCATTTCAAACTCTCTTTCACAATGCGTTTCCAGTCGATGCCCTCAGTCGCCCCGTCCTCGTTCAGCACGAGTGGCGCGTCGTCGGGGTGCGAGAAGATCATCTGCGGCGGGTGGTCGGCTACGCGAATGACGGTCATTTGGTGGCCCACTTTTCGGCGACTTCATTCCATGCCGCGTTCGAGTTGTCGAGGAAGTTCTCGCCGTAGGTTTCCTTGATGTCGCCCAGCACCTCGGCAGCCACTTCGGCTTCGGGGCGTAGTCGGGTGAAGGGGGCGAACTCGGCTTCACGGCGGTCGTATTTCGCATCAGCAGGAAAAATCCATCGACCGCTTGTTGCCAGCTCCCACGCGTCGCCTTGCCTATCGAGGTAATACCCCGGCCACAACGGCAGCACCACAGCCCGCTCGATGAGTTCGTAGGTGGTGCCAGTGCCAACAGCAGCCACGTGGTCGGTGGTTGCCGTGTACTCCGAGATCATCCGCACCCGATCCCCGGCCTTGATGTCTTCCCGCTTGATCGGGGCGGTCATGCGGACACCGACTCAGTGAGCTCGATGACCCAGCCGGCACCGATCCAGAGGCACATGTCGAGCGTGTGGTCGTAAGAGTTTTTCGGGGCATCGGCTCGCACGTTCAGGAGCTCGAAACCTTCCGGCCCGTCGACGATCTTGCCGACGATGACGGTATCTCCGAGCGTTGCGCGGATCGGCGTTCCAATGGGCGGTGCGTTCAGGACGCCCTTCCGAATGGTCGTCGTCGTGGTCGTGATCGGCTGTTCCCCAAGCTCGGGGGTGAATGTGATGATCATTTCGAAGTCCTTACATAGAGGTAAACGAGGGTCATCATCGGCAGCATCAGTGCAGCGCCGAGGATGGTGAGGGCGGGGATGAGGAACCATGCACCGCCGAAGATGAGCAGCCAGCCGAGGCCGAAGAGGACCTGCGACCAGTTCGCGACGGTCACAGTTCGGCCCAGGTGGTTTCGTTCAGGTGACCATTGCCACACGTGAACACCGCGCTGTTGTCGCTGTCCACGTAGACATCGACGTCGCCCTCCCAGTTGCAGGTGAGGTCAAAGCCGAAGAGGTCGACGGCAGCGGTGCAGTAGGTGCTGACGGTGTGGCGCGTGACGTTCTCGCCAGACGTAGCCATCAGTCGGTCCCGTTGATTGCGCGGGCGAGGGCGAGGGTATTTGCAGCAGCGGGGGCAATCGGCACCCAATCGCTTTTCGCCCTCAACGCGTACCGGTCAACGAAATCGGCAAGGATCGCCAGTTGCGCGTCGATGGTGCGGTGCAGGGTGACGATCAGTTCGGCCTCTTCTATGAGAAGCGCGGGCTGATAGCCGTCGTCCTCAGTCCATGAACCGTTAGCAACCTCTTGGATGTCGCACTTCTCGTGTTCAAGTCCGTGATCTCCCTGCATGGACTTGTTTACAATCTTCCAAGCCCCTCGGTATGCGTTTAGCTTTAGCTTGGTCAGCTTCTCAATCGCCGCCTGAATCTCGTCAACGGCGGTCATGCCCGCATCCCCAGCATTCGCATAATCTCAACGTCACGCCCAAACAGCAACGTGACCCGTTTTGTCTGCTCCGGGGTGTACACGCTCAGTTCGGCGTGCTGATAAACGGCAGGATTCGGTGCCGTAGTCAGCCCGGTTTCATGCCGGTAGCACGTCTGGCAGATACCCGCACGCCTCATCCGCACTGTGCCCGGATAGTCGACGGCGAGATCCTTGAACCCGCGCAACGGTCGTTCGCAAACTCGGCAGGCGTTCATGCGATTGCCGACCAGTTGCGCCAGGAGAACAACTCGAAGCCGACCGATTCACTCGGCCCGCGCAGGTTGTCACTGAGCGTCTTGGCTCTGATCTCATACGTGCCAATGTGGGTGATCTCGATGCACACGTCACCGTGCTGGGTACTACTGGCGAGCTGCGACCCGACCACGAGCCCATTCGCACGACACGTTGCCGCTGAGGTTGATTCGATCTTGATGCTCATGAGATCCACCCCCGGACCAGTGCGATGGCCACGACCATGCCAGCCCAACCGAGGCAGGCAATCAGGGATACCAGCGACCACACCTCGAGTTCGTGCAGGTGATTGCGTCGTGCAATGCGTCGGTGCCGGTCGGACGCGAGGATCTGCGAACCGTGCGTGGGTTCGGCAGAGTACGGGGCGGGAGGGCGAGTCACAGGGTCACGCCGTACTCTTTGGCGACCGACTCGCGATCATCACGGAACGATGTAAAGAGTGACGAACCATAGAGGGCATCTAACTTGCCCATAACCTCGGTCACCACCTCAGCTTCGTTGGGTAGGCGGGTGAACGCTTTGCCTCCGATTCGGTTGATCATCTCTGCATCGTTCATGTGACGGCTCTCGTGCATCCACGGCCCGTCTGGGTGATTTCCGAGCTGGGCGAATAGCGGGCCACCCGTGTTGTTCGGATTCCACGTGATGATTGCGCCCGGCTCAGTCGGCAGCACCACAGGCGGAACCGGGCGGCTGAGTAGGAAGTAGCCGGCACTAACCGACCATTCCTCCTTGTCCTTATCAGCCACGTACTCATGGGCGGCTGGACCACTGACTGTTTCGTACTCGCAGCGGATCGTGTCACCCTTGCGAATGTCGGCCACTGTGATCAATGTCTTCTCGCTCATGTCGTTACCCATCTCTGTGTCTTGCGTCCAAATTCGGTCAGACCGTCGTAGCCCGAATACCGGACGCGGCCTTGTAGCTCGAGCTCTTTCCGCGCGGTGCGGATTCGCTGGGGTGTCGCACGCCGGGTGACTTCGCGGTAGAAGTACGCCTGTAGGTGCAGCGCGACCAGTTCGTTGTCCGTGCGTGGTGTGGTGAGTGCGGCGACGATCCAGGTTTGTAGGTCGCTGAGTGCGTCGGCGGGGATGGTATCTGCCTCGTGTGAGGTGTGCGGGTCGCGGGTTCTGGTGGTCACGAGTGGCGACCGGTTGGGGTAACGGGCAGGATGTTGCCGATGGCCCCGAAGTCTGCGAAGTTGGCCTGCCACGTTCTATCTGCTACGTGCTTGCCGATGTATTTTTCGGTAGTCTGATTGGGCATGTTGTTCCTTTCGTGGCCCGTCTGTTCGTGCAGGCGGGCCTTTTCGGTTAGTGCTTCTGGCGCCGCTTCTTCACTCGGAGGCGGGCGTCGTCAAGGTTGGGATCTTCGCGGCCTTCGATGGCTCCGTATTGGCCATCTGCAACCCACCCGGATGGTTTCGCCCAAAGAACCGTTGTCACGGTCGGCATTCCCTCAGGGCTGATGCGCATGCACACCGTGATTCGTCCGCGAGTTAGCCAACGGGATTCGGTGCGTATGTTGTAGTGGTCGTCGCGAGGTCTAGCAATCGCGTCGAGGATCTCGGATGCGTCCACGGCCATATCGACCGCGCGGGATAAAGCGTGATGCGACATGGCGAAATCGGCCATGCTGGGGTTAGATCGCCATGACGCGGGCGATGAGATCGTCCGGCGACTCGAACGGTTCGTCGATCTCGCGAATGGCCGCGATGACCGAATGGCCGTTCTCGTGCTCGGTGAGGTCGGCTCGAGACGTGATGTCATCGAACGGAATCGGGCACGAGCAGCCGGAGTCGCTCGCCGTGTAAAACTTCTTAGTCAATAGGTCGCACCACACGGCGAAGATGTTGAACGAGTAATCCGCTTCCCGTATCTCGAACTCGCCGACCTTCGTGAGGCCCAATTCGTTGTCGTAGTAGATGTTCATGCTGGTTTCTCCCTCTCTTAGGTGAGTAGCGCCGGGGGGATTCGGACCCCCACAATCCCGAGTTCGACTCGGCGCTATGTGCGGCCTGTCACGCCGCGTCTCTCCGCTATGCGAAGGCGTCAACCAGCCGTGCAGCGTCTTAGCTGTCGGTGTGGCTCTCTGTGGAGTTCTCAATGTGCGGGCTCCCCCTCCTATGCGCGGCCTTTTACAGCGGCGCACGGCCAGGGGAATAACAGGTGTTGCGGCCGGAAAATGAATCGCCGGCGGTTACCCCTCAGAGCGAGGGGAAAGAATGAAGGGGTGTTACGGGGTGAGGATCAGCGCGCCCAACCGGACACGCAACCGCTCCAGCCCCTTGACGGTGACGCGAACCTGAGGCGGGTCTAGAACGACCTCGCCCGACTTCGGGTGGAAGTGCTTGACCGGCTTCTCAGCGAGATAACCCGAATCCACAGCCGACTGGTATGCCTTCCAGCTACCGTGACTGCCTCGCAGAATCCATCCGAGGTCGGCGATCTGGGTGAAGAGTCGTTGACGGCCCGTTTCGATACCAGCACGAGCCAGGATCTTCGCCGCGTCCGCAACTTCGTAGTCACCGGATGCTGATGCGAGTTCATCCCAAGCAGCAGCAGAAGGCGTCAGAGCGGCGACCGCAGTCTCAGCGGTTACAGCTCGGCGTTCGGAATCAATCGCCATCGTGAGGATTTCAAGGCGGGACAGTTCAGCCGGCGCGGTGGAGTACATTCCGGTCTTTCGGATTGCCGGGAGAACTTCGTGAGTTAGCCAGCGCTTGAACGCCTTCGCCTCGGCCTTGCGACTGCGAAGGATCAGGGAGTAGAGGCCCGACTCGGAGACAACCGCGGCCGCTTGTGTGCTGCTGGCGGTCTCCACACTGTGGAGACCCCTCTCGTCGTCGTCCAAAAGCGCTAGAGACGAGTGAACATTTCCAAGGTCGAGGATGGCAGCCACGTCCGTAGCCACGAACCACGGCTCGCTGTCAATCGTGACGGTTCTGACCTGCTGGCCGCTGTACGTGAAGATGTCGAGGGCGGTCATGATGCACGTCCGAAGGTGCGCTTCTCGATGAATGCGTTCAGCGCAGAGAGGGGGACTCTCTGTTTTGGCTTGGTGTCCCCCAGCTCAACTACGGGCAATTCCCCCGCGTCGATGCGGTTGAGAACGTAGTGTCTGCCGACGCCGAGCATTACAGCGACTACGGAGATGGGGAGCCAGCGCTCAACCTCAATCTCGGCAGCCATTAGGCGGCGTCCGTAACTCTGAAAAAATAGTCGAATGGATACGGGTAGGTGTCGAGTAGCGCGGCGATAATCCGCGGACCCGGTTCGGCTTTTCCGCTGACCAGTCTCGAGACTGTCGATGCGTCAACGGAAAGTTCGGCGGCGAAATCCTTGATCGTTCTGCCGGCCCTGATCCGTTCCAGGTTGTTTTCGTTTACGGCGAGTGTTGCCACTTGGGCCCCTTGCTTGTTCACACGCAATGTTGCGTTGTGTAGAAACTAGCACGGGGGTGGGGGCTTGCGCAAGCACCAGTTGTCAATGCGCGTCAACACGGATTTTGGCGCGCAAATGCAATATCCATGCGGATAACTTGCTATGGTTGCGGGTGCGCATGTAGTGTGTGCGCATGAACACAACACGATGGTGGGCCTATGTCATGCGAGTCACGGACAACGCCGGCGGGGTGGACATCGCCCGCAAAGCAGAATTCGACCCTTCAGCAGTCAGCCGGTGGAAACGTGGCGAAAACCCGCGCTGGGATTTCGTCCTCAAGTTCGCACGCGCTTACGGTCGGAACGTCCTCGAAGCTCTAACAGAAGCTGGTTTCATCACTGAATCAGAATCGCAACTGCACGACATAAAGGTAGGGGTAGCCGACCTGACAACTGTTGAACTATTAGAGGAAGTCCTGAGCCGGCTCCGCTAGATCCTGGGTTTTATCTTGAACAAGTCAGTAAAGCCGAGCGGGAAAGAATCGAGTGATGCGGCTATGAATAGGGTGTCGGGCTTCACTGCCCCACGCAGCACACTCATAACGTAGTCATCTGGCATCCCCATGCGCTCGCTTATCTCGCTCGAACTCACCTGTTCAATCGTTGAACGCCAGCCGTCATCGTTAACCAGAATCCCCATTGTTTAAGCTCCTATATCGATGTCCCCTACTGGGGCTATACGCGTACTCTAGCCCGCCCCTCCGACACTCATATATCGCCAGTTTCGAACATTCGTTCTTGTCCTCATTAATGAGGACACCTCGTGAAAGGTTAGACATGCGCAATGCGAAGGGCGAAGGGTCGGTATCAAAAACGGCCACCGGATATCGCGGATACGTGACGGTTGAGGGGAAGCGAAAGTACTTCACTGCGAAGACAAAAGCCGAGGCTGGACAGAAAAAACGCGAACTTCTCAACCGCAAAGACAAGGGAACGCTCGTCACGGGCAAGGACATCACACTCGGTGATTGGATGCGCCACTGGGTGAAAGTTTCCAAGCTGGAACCATCCGTTCGCGGCACTTACGACTGGAACATAGAAGCCTATGTTGTCCCCCACATTGGGGCCATCAAACTTTCTGCACTCAGGGCCGAGCATCTCGAAAACCTGTACGCCCTCATGGCGGCCGGAGAGGTTGGCAAGAGCGGAAAGAAGCTGGCGCCACGCACGATTAGGAACGTTCACGCGAACATACGCGCAGCCCTCAACGTTGCCGTCGCTCGAGGTCGTGTCGGGCACAACGTTGCCCTGCACGCAGTCACTCCCACGGTGACCAAGGCAGACACCACATCGTTCAGTGAGGCGGACACCCTGGCGATTCTGGCGGCGGCAGTAGGTGACCGACTTGAGGCACGATGGAACCTCGGCATTCTGTACGGTGTGCGCCCCGCTGAGGTGTTAGGACTTACGTGGGCAGACATCGACATGGATAACGGCGTTGTACATGTCCACAGCCAGCTACAGCGCGTGCGAGGGGTGGGCCTGATGCACAAGCCGGTCCCCAAAACACCAGCCGGCGACCGGGAATTGACGTTGGCGCCGGAGATTGTGGAAATGCTCAAGGAAACGCGAGCTCAACAGATACGCGATCGGATCGTGAACGCCGACATTTACACCGAGTGGGAGTACGACGACAAGCCGGTCGGGTTAGTGTTCACCCGGCCGAATGGCCGACCCGTCGAGCCGCGCCTAGATTCTCGATACTGGCGGGATCTTCTAGCGTCGACCGGACTCCCCCATGCGCGTCGATACCAGCTACGTCACACGGCTGCAACGCTCATGCTGGATATGGGCGTTGATGTCGTCATTGTGGCTGCCACCCTCGGCCATGCCAACCCCTCGTTCACGTTCGACACGTACGTGCACCCGCTCGATGTTCGTAAGGCCGAGGCTGGCCTGATGATGGGAAGGCTTGCGAAACGATCTGCACCCTATGCTGCACCCTATGAAGGTTTAGATGGGGGCTCACCGGGACAGGTGAAATTGACGGAAGGTTGATTTTCCGCGGTTTTTCGACCACCGGGGTGCACCGGGACACGTGAGTTATTAGCTTTCCAAACTTATGACGCGGGTTCGATTCCCGTCGACCCCTCCCAATCGCACTTAAGGATCGGAGCTTCACGGCTCCGATCCTTTTTTGTTATGACACCCCACTGTCTCCCCCTACGTTGGGGGTCTGAGCCCTCTGTCGCGAGCTTCTCTCACCTGTCAGTGTCCTCCATAAGGGGGACCGACCGCTTCGGTTCTGCGTGTCTCCCGCAACGAGAGGCGCAACCCGTGATTAAGCACCTTAGTTTTTTGCCCAAGAAGTCCCCCGTGCGTGCCAGAGCCGTTCTCTCGGCCGGGGCCGTTCTCGGCCTGAGCGCCGTGATGACGTTCGCGTTGTTCACCGACGACGGCTATGTGGCGTCGACGTTCAGCACCGGCACGGTCAACCTGACGTTTGACAATGCCCAGGACGGTTCGTCGGCGACACCGTATGCGCTCACCAGTCTCGGTATTTCAATCGGCAAGATCGGCTCCTCGACGATCTCGCCACTGACCGTGCACAACGCGGGAACGCTGCCGTTCAACTACTCGGCAACCACGACGTCGACCGGTGCGCCGACGCTGGCGTCGGCGCTGCAGGTGACCATTGTCTCGCTCGGCGCGTCGGGCACCTGCGACGGAACGACCAGCTTCGCTAGCCCGCTCTACACCGGTTCCAGCCTCAATGCCACGAGCATCGCGTCCCGAACGCTCCCTGCCGGCACGTCCGAAGTTCTCTGCTTCAAGGTGAACTTGCCGACGACGGGTACGGATACCTCAGACAATGCAATCCAGGGGCTCACAACCACGGCAAAATTCGCCTTCGCCGCCGTCCAGTCCTAGTCAGCGCGTGACCAGCCACGATTCAGGAGGAGCCGTGCCCAACGTGAATTACCCCTCCGCGTTGAAGCCGGCGACCCTGGGTCGTGTGCGGGTACGCTACCTGCTCGCCCTCTGCGCACTCATCGGCATCGGTGCGTACGGCACGAGCGCGACGTACACCGATGCGGCGTACGTCGCGGCGACGTTCGCGACGGGAACGATCGATCTGACCGTCGCCGGCTCGAACGGCTTGTTCGCGCAGGGCAGTCCGACCGAGCTCAGCCTGACCCAGCTGGCCGCAACGGGAATGTATCCCGGCGGGCCCGCCGCTATCGGCGAACTACGGCTGCGCAACAACGGCCTGGTCGCCCTGAACCTCTCAGCGCTCGCGTTCACCACCACCAATTCCGGGGGTGTTGCCAACGACGCCGGAACGACCGCCCTGGGCCAGATCGCGCTCCTCAAGGTGGTCGCCTATTCCGGCGTGCAGGTGTGCAACGCGGCGCTCATGACCGGCGACGGTACCCTGCTCCCGGCCACCGCAACGATCTCGACGGGTCTACCCACCGTTGCGGCCGGTGCCACAGTGACCTACTGCCTCAAGGTGAACATTCCGAGCACCGTCACCGATGCCCCCCTCGCAGCACTCAACGTCGACATGCGCCTCCACGTTCGCGTGACGGCAGTACAGGTTTGAGGCCATGATCAGAATTGTCAAAATCTCCCAGGAGATCCTGCTCACGCTCGGCGCCATCCTCGGCGTGATTTGCATTCTCGCGGCCCTCGCCGCCGTGTTTTTCGGGGTGACTCCCCTGATCTTTCGATCCGGGTCGATGTCCCCCGAAATCCACACCGGCGCGCTCGCCCTCGCGCAGGAGGTACCCGCGAGCGAGATTCGCGTCGCCGATGTGATCAGCGCGATCAACCCCCAGAGCACCAGGGTCACCCACCGCGTCATCGCCGTCTTTCCTAATTCCGACGGCACGGTCGCCCTCTCCATGCAGGGCGACGCGAACGAGGTCGCCGACCCGGAGCCCTACGTCGTCACGAAAGCAGACCGGGTCATCTGGCATCTCGACGGCCTGGGCTTCGTCGTGCAAGAGGTCCAGAAACCGCCGTACGTGTTCGGCCTGGGGCTACTTGCTGGCGGGCTGCTCGTTTTCGCGGTGCGGAGCCGCCGTGCAGAACGCCTCTCGGCCGAACGCGGCGAACCCGACACCGGCCTCGAACCTGACGCAGACCTCGACACCGAGACACACAGAGCGGATGTCGGCGGCGGCCTGTTTGACGATCCGCGTACTACCGAAGCAGACGGCTCCACGACTCCGCCGCTGCCCGACCGCCGTAGGAAGGGTGCGATAGTCGCCTCGACGGCGCTCGTGCTGGTCGCACTGGTAGGGACCGGAACGGTCGTCGGCAGATATCCGCAGGAGACGATGGCTCTCTTCACCGACTCGACCGGGGCGGTATCGGCTTCCCTGGCGTCATCGCTGCCGGTCGCATTCCGGCCGACCGCGGTCACCTGCGCGGGAACGGGAAGCGGTGTCGGGCGGGACCTGACCATCACCTGGACAGCGCCCAGCACGACCCCCAACGACACCAGGGTCACGGCCAGCCCCCTAGCGCCGGTGACGGTCGTTCCGGGCGGCGTGACGAGCGTCACCTACGCCGAGGCGGTCCTAACGGCGAGCGGAGCAACGAGCTTCAGCGTTGTCGTGGCCGCTCGGCATTTCACCAACTGGACGGCGCCGGCTGCTACGTTTATCGCCACAGTCAACACGTCAAACAACCGCAAGGTGACCTGCTCACCGGCTTAATTCCCGAGTGCAAGAAATCGCCTTCGCTATAGCAGCGGAGGCGATTCCTTGTGCGAGCACTCAGAGCTAGAAGACCTTGATGATGTTGATCACTGCGGGCGTTAGCAGCACGATGAACAACACCGGCAGAATGCAGAACACCAGCGGGAAGATGACCTTGACCGGAACCTTCATGGCCTGTTCCTCGGCACGCTGGCGGCGGCGCAGGCGCATCTCGCCCGCCTGCACCCGCAGAACATCGGCGATCGCGATGCCGTAAGTGTCGGCCTGGATGACTGATCGCGTAAAACGGCGCAGATCGGCCGAATCGGTGCGTTCGGCGAGCGCCTGGTAGGCATCTTTGCGAGTGCGGCCGATACTCATGTCCTGCAGGGTACGAATGAGCTCCTCGGCGAGCGGCCCGGAGCCGTTGGTTCCGGCCATGCTCATGGCCGCCTCAAAACCAAGCCCGGCCTCGACCGAAATGGTCATCTGGTCCAGCGTGTCGGCGAGCGCGTTCTGCATGACCGCCTGGCGTTCCTGACCACGGCTGTACAACAACAGGTCGGGCACGAAGAAGCACAGCACCACGAGCAGGCCTCCGACCAGGATGCGTAGCGGAACGGGGTCGTTGGCGATCCACAGCGCCGCGAGCAGCAGCCCGGCTCCGGCCAGGGCTGGTTTAGCCATGAAGATCTTGTCGATGGTCCAGGCTGCTGGGCGACCAGCCAGGGCCAGGCGGCGGTCGAAATAGCCCAGGTACCCCTTCGGTGCGAGCCCACGGCTGGCCGCGAGCAGTCCCGAGCGATGAGGCAGCAGCCCCGGCCGACCCACTCCCGGCAGCGCGGTGACGGCGTCGGCGACCACGTCGGTGCGACGCGCCCCAACAGCGATGGTCACGAGGGCCGCGAGGCCGCCGGCCACAGCAAGGGCGGCGAAAAAGGTGAGGATCGGGGGCAGCATCCGCTTCTCCTTAGAATTTCACTTTGACGACGGCCATCATCCAAAGCGAACCGACAATGAGCAGGACTGCGGCCACGATGAGCGCGATGATGCCGATGATGTTTCCGAGGAACCCGTTGAAATAGTTGGGCTGGCTAATTAGTAAGAACGCGAAAACGCCGATCGGCAGGAGCACGAGCACCCAAGCCGAGAGCTTGCCCTCAGCGGCGAGGGATTTGACCTGACGCCGAACCTGATTGCGTTCCCGAATGGTGTGACCCACCTGGTCGAGCACCTGCGACAGATTGCCACCGGCCTCGCGGTTGATCGAGATAGCCTGGGCGGCCCACCGAAAATCGTCACTGCCCATGCGCACTGCGGTGCTCTCGAGCGCATCACTTAGGTCACGTCCGATGCGTGTTTCGTTCACGATGCGCGCAAATTCGTCGCACGTGGGCTGTTCTGTTTCGTGGCTGACGGCATCCACTGCCCGCATCAGGCTGTGCCCGGCGCGGAGTCCACCGGCCAGCAGGCTGAGGGACTCGTCGAGCTGGTCGGCGAATTTTGCCCGACGCCGCCCGGTGCGCAGCCGCAGCCAGAACTTCGCTGCGATGACGGCGAGCGCCGCGAACAGAATCATGAGCGGCACTACCCACGCGGTGCCATCGGCGAGCAGCAGACCGACCAGGGCCGATACCGTCGCAGCGGAGATCACCATGAGCACAAAAGCGGATGGCTGCATCCGGATTCCGGCCTGCTCCAGCTCCGCGGCCGTGAACGGGGCCACGTTGCGTCGTCGGATGATCCGGTCAATCGCCCCGATAGTCCGGTCGGTGAGTCGGGTCAGCCCGGACACCTCGACGGCTCCGGGAGCGCGACGACGCTCCAGCGGCACCCGCAGCGTCGGCGGCGCAATGACGAGAAAGACGACGACGAGCATACCGACGACGATGCAGAGCACGCCGATCGCAAAGATCGCGGTGCTCATCGCAGGGCCTTCGCGCTGCGCGTCAGCCGGTCGGCATGGAACACGCTCGGGTCCAAAACGATGCCGAGGTCGGCGAAGCGCTCGGCGAAGCGCGGACGAACCCCAGTGGCCACGGCGCGACCGAGCAGATTTCCGGCGGGGTCGACTCCGGCGTGATAGTCGAACACAAACACCTCCTGCAGGGTAACGATCTCCCCCTCCATGGCCTGCACCTCGGTTACGTGGGTGATGCGGCGGGAGCCGTCCTTCATGCGGCTGATCTGCACGATCACGTCGATGGCGGAAGAGATCTGCTCTCGGATCGCCCGCACCGGCAGGTCCATGCCCGCCATCAGCACGAGTGTCTCCATGCGGGCTATCGCGTCGCGCGGTGAATTGGAGTGCACCGTGGAAATCGACCCCTCATGACCGGTATTCATGGCCTGAAGCATGTCGAGGGTCTCGCCACCGCGGCACTCACCGATGACGATGCGGTCGGGCCGCATGCGCAGGGAGTTGCGCACAAGGTCACGAATGGTGACCTCACCCTTGCCCTCGATGTTGGCAGGGCGAGATTCGAGGCGAATAACGTGTTCCTGCTGCAGTTGCAGCTCGACGGCATCCTCGATGGTCACGATGCGCTCGTGGTCGGGAATGAATCCGGACAGCACGTTGAGCAGGGTCGTCTTACCGGTCCCCGTTCCACCCGACACGATGATGTTCAGTTGCGCCTTGACACAGGCGTCGAGCACCTGTGCCATCTCGATGCTCATCGTTCCCAAGCGGATGAGGTCGGTCACCGTGAACGGTTCCCGGGCGAATTTGCGGATGGTCAGGGAAGAGCCGTCCACGGCGAGGGGCGGGATGATGGCGTTCACGCGAGAGCCGTCGGCCAGGCGGGCGTCGACGAGCGGCGACGATTCGTCAATGCGGCGACCGACCTTGGACACGATGCGTTCAATCACCCGGCGTAGCTGGGCCTCACTGGTGAACTGGGTGTCGCTTCGGGAGAGCCGGCCCAGGCGTTCCACCCAGATCTGCTCGTGTCCGTTCACCATGATTTCCGTCACGGTGTCGTCGTCGAGAAGCGCTTCCAGCGGACCATAGCCGAGCACGGCATCGCCGATCTCATTGATCAGGCGGGCCCGCTCGTCGGAACTGAGCGGAACCTGCTCGTCGCTGACGATATTGCCCAGCTCGGTTCTGGCGTAGCTGTGCAGCTGTTCCTCGGTAAGGCTTGAGTCATTAAGCCGAAACCCGATGCGCTCGAACAGTTCCTGGGCCGCCCGCTCCTTGATGTCGGCAAGCGGATCGACGACAGCCGGTAGCGATTCTAACGCTGGGCCAGTGCGGGCCGCCGGCCCAACGGCATCCTCCGGCACGCTCAGCAGCGGATGCAGCGGCGCGGCGCGGTCGACGCGAGGCAGCGGACCGTCGCGCAGGGCGGCATCCACTCGTTCATTGAGTCTCATGAGATATTCACCCTCTTGTGCAGCTGAAAGGTCTTCTTCGAAGCGCTGGCGTCAAACCGGGCGACCAGCCTGTTGAGGGCTCGGGCGACGGGACTTCGTCCGCCCTCCTGCAGCACCGGTACGCCCCGGTTCGTCGACACCGTGACCAGGGCGGAGCGGGGCACTGCGACGTCGACCGGCACACCGATGGTCGCTTCGACATCTCGAACGCTCAGCCCACTGCGACGATCGGCGAGGTTAAGCACGACGTGACGCGCGGGCGGCATAATGCCGATGTGACCGAGTACGGCGAGCTCCTTGCGCAACCCCCGGGCACTGGGCACCGTCATGTCGCACAGGAAGACGGCGTCGGTGGCCAGCTCCAGGGCAGCGAGGGCATGATCTCCAAGGCCCGGCGCTGTGTCGATAATGATGTACCGAAACACGTCAGCGAGTTGATTGATGAGATGGCCGAGCTGTTCTCCGGTGACGCGATCGCCAGCATCCGGCTGTTCGGAACCGCACACCGTGTAGAAGCCGCTCGAATGTGCGGTCAGCGACGATTTGAGCACCATGAGGTCGTCGACGGCGTTCCCCAAGACGACATCGGGCAGGGTCAGCGCCGGCTCCAGGGAAAGGGCCATTGCAACGTCTCCGAATTGCACGTCAGCATCGATGAGCACGACGGAGTGCGGGGCCAGCCGGGCGAGTCCGACGGCGAGGTTCGTGGCGACGGTGGTCTTGCCGAGGCCGCCTTTCGGGGCGACGACCGCGATGACGCGACGCCTTGGTGGGCTGCCAGCGGGAGGAAGGTCTTGTGCTGCTGGCTGGGTACTCGTCGCCGCTACCAGGCCGACCGGTTCACCAGGCATTTCGATGACCATCTGGTCGGGTTCGGGGTTTGCCTCGCGGGGGCTAGCCTGCGGCAGGGGCCCGAAAGTCTGCATCTGCCTCACCGAAACATCTCCGATCCATCGACGACCCGGGAACCCGTCTCGGAAGCATTGTCGGGTTCGATTGTGAGCCAGACCGTTCCGAACTGCTGGCCCCAGACCAAAGACTCGATGTCGGGAGTGGTGCGGGCGAGGGTGATCATGATGACGCTCACCGGGGCAGCGTCGGCTCCGGCGTCGGGCGTCGTGGTGGTTCCGGCCTGCACGGCCGTGACGAGCACCTTATGGAAGACCTGCTTGCTCAGCAACACTTCCTCGCCGGTGGCGGTGATGGTTTTGGTGGCCGTAACCACCACTCCAACCGTGTCGCCAGCCTTGAGTACCCCGCCGACAACGCGTTCCAAGGGTAGGGCGAGGGTGAGTACCTGCATGCCGTCCGGAACCTTGACGTCACCACGGGCCGCGAGATCGGCCGCCTCGACCCAGCGAGAACTGATCAGCTGTTCGCCGGGCACGAGCGCGGCGTCCGCTACCGTGCCGGCCAGAGCGCTGAGCGTCTTCACCCGGCCGGGAACCGCTGCCACCCCGGGGATTTGCTTCTCTTCGATGAAGGTTGTGATGTCTTCGGCCTTGGTGCCCTGCGGAATCTGCGTGGTAACCACGAATACGGAGACGAGGGCTGCACCGTCGGCTGCGCGAGCGTCGGCTCCGCGGACATAGCCGGTGAGTGCGATGGTACCCACCAGGGCCAAAACGATCGCGATGATCGCACCAATGAGTCGGGTTTTCATGGCATCTCCTATTTGGTCAGTCTGACGACGAAGCCGTTGAGCGTCGGGCCGCCAAGCACGAAGTCGGGGTCGACTTCGACCCATCGTTCGAATTTGCCCTGGATGAATCGAGCGTTGCCGGCGCAGGCCTTGGCCTTGTCAATACAGGCGGGTGCGGACGGATCGACGTTGTTGAGAAGCGCGCCGTTGCCGAACTTCCAGCCGGTCACCGTGAACGAGGCGAAGGCGTAAATGTGGAAAGTTCCCGTGTCGCCCGGATTGGTCGAGGCGTCGAAGACGGGTATAAGGATGGTCTGGTTCTCGAGTCCGGCGAGCACGGCGTCACAGTACTTTGGCGGATTGTTGCCGGGGTTGCTGCCAACGCTCGCGTCCGCGAGGTCTACTTGTACCTCACAGGTGTTGGCGAGCTGGTCGAGCCATCCGAAGCCGCCGGGAATGTCCGCGCTCGACGGTGTCTTCTTGCAGGTTTTGTTCTCGTCGTAGCGAATGGTGACGAGGCCCGGTGTCGGCAGAAGTCCTGTGGCGAGAAATTCGCAGTAGGACAGTGCCAGTGGAAACACCGGCCCCGACTGGGGCCCGCCCCACGTCGCCGTTGCTGCCGCTTTGACCGTAGTCGAGTCTGTACCGATCATGCGAGCAAACGGATGGCTGAGCGCGTTCGCCCCCGACGTCTCGCGCGTACTTGCTTCGACGCGAACGCTGGTGGTGGTGGGAACGCTGCTGCTGGTGTGAAACGTCGGCGTAAGAACGTTGGAGGTGCCGTCATTGGAGTTGGCATTCGCGAAGGATTGTGCCTGCGTCACGGCCGTGGTCGGAGAGTTGCACAGACCGTCGATGGCGCAATTGCGCGCAATCGCGATGGCCGCGGCATCCGCACCGTTTTGCAATTGGGCTTTCTCCGCGTAGAGGGCACCGACGTCGATCGCGATCGCCAGGAATCCCAGGAGGGGAATCATCAGGATGCCGACCATGACGGCACTGGCCCCGCGCTCGGAGCGCATCAAATGATTTAGCCACCGCACAGCATGACTCCCTTTCCGGTCAACTTCATGGACGAGTAGGGCAGGTACCCCGAGATGAGATCCACCGTGTGTTCGACCGTCACGGTGACGGTCGAGCCGGCCGCGCAAACTGCCGGGCTGACCGTGATCTCGGGGGCTGTCAGGGGCACGGACGGCGCCGCGTCTATCGTGGCTGCCTTCGCACCGGGGACCGCGTTGTTGATCGCCATCGAACGGGCGCCCTCGCGGGCTGCACCGGTAAGAGAGATCTGAATGTTGTAGAGGCGCCCGAACTCGATGATGAAGAAGACGAGAATGATCAGAATCGGCAGCACGAGTGCGAACTCGACCGCTGCCGCCCCACGTTCACCGGAGTGAAGGCGCATGAGTCGTCGCCGCAACCACAACATTTTAGGTCCCTTCAGCCTGAGCGGCGGCGGCTTCCCTGCAGAAGCCGCCGCCTGTTACCGCTGTCACTGTGCAGCGCGGTCGATCGATTGGCCGACCGAGTTAGCAGCGTTGGTTACACAATGGCGGGCAGCTTGCCAGCGACCTTGTTGAAGAGCGTGCCAAGGTTCGTGCCGAGCAGGGTAACGCTGATGATTATGGCGACAGCGATGAGCGAGACCATAAGGCCGTACTCCACCGCGGTGGCGCCTTCTTCCTGCGAACGCAGGCTGTTGGCGAAGGCGGCAATCTGTGTGTAGAACTTCATATCGAAGAGTCCATTCTGTGAGAAATCAGCCTGAGTGCCGATCGGTAGCAGAAAGATATTCGAAACGAAATTTTCTCACAAATACCAAAACTGGGGCTGGTGAGGCGCTGGGCCGTAGACCATACTCAGTGGTCCGAAAGAGACTGTTTTACGTCAGTGACCGTGGGCCGGCGCGAGCACGCGCGGCCCGCTCCCGACGGCCAGGTTCGACTGGGGAACGATGGCGTCGTGAGCGGTCGGCGGGGTACCGGCCTCCTCGCCGGGCTCGACCACGACGAACTGGCCCATCATTCCGGCGTCCTCGTGCGAGAGCATGTGGCAGTGGAACATATACGGAAAGTCGGGGTCGGTATATTCCGCGAACTGCATGATCAGTTCGTAGCGCACTCCGGGCTCGAGGTAGATCGTGTCCTTCCAGCCCGACAGCTCAACGGGCGGCGGCTCGGCGCCCACCCGCAGCACCTGAAACTGCACGCCGTGCACGTGAAAGTTGTGGGGCAGCGGCATGGCGTTGTCGACGGTCCAGACCTCGGTCGCGCCGGCCTCGATCGTCTCGTCGATGCGGGTCATGTCCATCAGCCGATTGTTGATCGTGTAACCGTTGAGGGTGAACGACCGGTCGACTGTGGCATCCGCTTTGTCGAGCGGTTCGATGCTCGCGAGGGTGCTGGCGGTCTCCCCGATGCTGCTGAGCGTGTCGGCGGCGCGCAGCTCCAGCACATCGAGGGTATCGTCACCGGCGTTGCGCGTCGCGGCACTGGCTGAGATGCCGAGGTCTGGCGGGTTCGACTGCAGGTTCACGGTCTCCCCCGGCACCAGCTCAACGAGCACTTCGGCGCGTTCCCCCGGCGACAAACGGATGCCGTCCATCGGCGCCGCCTCCTCCAGCAGTCCACCATCGGTTCCAATCAGGTCGAAGGACCGGCCGTCACTCAATCCGAAGTCGTAAACCCGGGAGGTTGACCCGTTGAGCAGTCGAAGGCGCACCACCTCGGAGGTGACGTCGAGGTAGGGCGCGAGGGTGCCGTTGACGAGCAGCTGGTCACCGATCGGACCGATATAGCCGCGCACGTCGGCGACGAACTGCCCGTTCTCGTCGAAACGGCGGTCCTGCACCACCACCGGAATATCGTCGACGCCGTAGCTGCGCGGCAGGTTTAGGGCTGCCTCCTCGTCGTCCTGCACGATGAAGACCCCAGCCAGACCCATCTCCACCTGGTGCTCGGTATCGCCTTCCGGGTGCGGGTGATACCAGAGGGTTGAGGCTGGCTGATCGATCTCGAAGTTGGGGTTCCATTCGGCGCCGGGCTCGACCATCTGGTGCGGTCCACCGTCCATTTCGGCGGGCAGATTGGCGCCGTGCCAGTGCACAGTGGTGGCTACGTCGAGGTCATTGTTGACGTTTATGCGCACGTTTTCGCCGCGCCGGGCGACGATCGTCGGGCCGAGGTAGCTGCCGTTGTAGCCCCAGGTCTCGGTCACGACGCCCGGAGTGAACTCGGTCGTTCCGGCCTGGGCCGTGAGGTCGAACACCCGCTCGCCGGCGGCATTGACGGTTGATTCGGCCAGCGGCGGGATCGCCAGCGGGTTGACGAAGTCAACGCTGCCGACCGTGTCGATCACGCCGGCCCCGTCTTCGCCGGAACACGCGGTGAGGCCGAGGGCCAACACGACCGCGCCGACGACGACGACGCTCACAAAGGTGGCGACACGACGACGGGGCCCGGCAATTCGGATCATGCTTCTATTTTCGCAGTCCACCCAGTGCGCTGCCACCACAGGGACTCAGGCCTGACAGCGCGGGCACCAGTACAGCTTGCGGGCGGCCATCTCTTCAAGCACGATGTGGGTGCCGCAGACCCGGCAGGGCAGCCCCTCCCGCTTGTAGACCCAGTGCCGGTCGGCCCGATTCTTCATGGCGAGTCGGTACGGCTCGCCATCGAGGCCGTCCATGGTCATCATCTGGCCGGTCGCCACCCCGATGTGAAGGAGGTGTGCCCAGTCGCTCCACAGGTCGCGTACGGTTTCGTCGCTGAGCGATTTTCCGGGCGCGTGCGGGTTGAGTCCCGCGCGAAAGAGCATTTCGGCGCGATACACGTTGCCGATTCCGCTGACCACGGTCTGGTCCATCAGCAGGCGGCCGATCGGCGTGGGCTTCTTGCGCACGACGCTGACGAAGCGCTGCTCCGCTTGCGGGCTGTTGTCCAGTTCCGGGTCGGGGCCGAGTTTGGCGATGACGGCCTCGACCTGGGACGGGTCGAGCACCTCGCAGGCGGTCGGTCCGCGCAGGTCGGCACACACCGTGTCGCTGAGCAGCCGCACCCGCACCTGACCGACCGGCTCCGGCGGGAAAGCGTCGGCGAGGTCGATCTCTTTCTCCTGCTCCGACATGCGCACCCGGGTGCGGCGGGGCTCACCGATGCTGAAGATCGAGTTCTCCCCCGCGGCGTCAAACGTTGGTAGATCCGTGCCGTGCTGGTTGGTTTGCCCCATCCGGCCGTTGGCCGAAGCCATCGTGGCATCCATCTGAATCTCGCCGCTGAAATCCCACGCCCCATACATGCCCAAGTGGATGCGCAACCACAACCAGTGGTCGAACTCCAGAAACATCTGTTTGCCGACGGCGCGAGCATCCGTTACCGTGTGCCCGCTGAGCTGGGCGGCACCGATCACGAACCGTCCCTGCGGTGAAGAGACGGTGACCCGGTGACCGACGAAGTTGCGCTGAAACTGGCGGGTGATGCGGTGAACGGAGTGGCCCTCTGGCACCTCAGTTCACGACGCCGTCGACGTCTTTTCCGGCGATGGTTCCGGTCGTTTCATACTCTCCGAGCTGGTGGATACGACGCACGTGACGCTCCTCGTCGCTGAACGGCTCGGCAATGAACGCGTCGATGAAGCGGGTGGCTTCCTCGATGGTGTGCTCGCGGGCACCGATGGAAATAACGTTGGCGTCATTGTGCTCACGGGCCAGACGGGCCGTGCTGAGGTTCCAGACCAGCGCGGCGCGGGCACCGGACACCTTGTTGGCGGCCATCTGCTCGCCGTTGCCGGAACCGCCGAACACGACGCCGAGCGCCTCGATGCCGCTTTCTCGGTCGTCGACGGTGGCCTGCGCTGCATTAATACAAAAAGCAGGGTAGTCATCGAGGGCGTCGTAGGTCTGGGGCCCGTGATCGACGACCTCGTGCCCGGCCGCACGCAGGTGCGTGATCAGGTGGTGGCTGAGGTCGAGACCGGCATGGTCCGTGGCGATGTGGATGCGCATATGAGCAGTCTATTTTGTGCTGGCCGACGTGCTGACGGCCTCGGCGAAAATAGGCTCGCGGGTTCGACTGCGTTTGAGTTCGAAGAATCCGTCGTAGCTCGCCAGCGCAACGACGCCGTCCCAGAGGGCCAGGGCTTGCTCACCCATCGGGGCCGGGGAAATGACCGGGCCGAAGAAAGCTACACCGTTCACCGCGATCACGGGCGTTCCCACGTCCTGGCCGACCCGGTTGATGCCGTCAAAGTGGCTCGCCCGCATCTGGCGGTCGTACTCGTCACTGTCGGCGTAGGCGGCGAAGCTGGCAGGCAGGCCGACCTCGGCGAGCGCGGCCGGAATGACCTCGTCCGGGTTCGTATTGCTGCCTGGGTGAATCTGCTGGCCCAGTGCGTCGTAGAGGGCCTTGACCATCGCCTGGCCGTGCAGTTCATTGGCGGCTGCGACGAGGCGGGTGTACTTGAGCGCCCGCGGAAAGAACGCCGCGTACTCCTCGCTCACCTGCTGATCTTCGTTGAGCACGGCGAGGCTCATGACATGCCAGGTCACCTCAAAATGACGCAGCCGGGCGACCTCGTCCACCCAGCGCGAAGTCATCCAGGCCCAGGGGCACGAGGGGTCAAACCAGAAATCCACAGAATCAGTCATGCAACCAGCCTAAGCGGGGGCGTGCCGGCCCGTTCATCCCCGAACCCGAGAATTCCCATTAGAGCAATGCCCCCCATTCAGGTATTGTCGATGGGTCGAAAAAAATCTGCACTATGCAGTACAGCTCTACGTCGCAAGCACAATATCTCCCCGGGAGAAATTAACATGCCCATTGACCGAAGCACGCCCACCGCGAATTCCGGCGCCACGAGCGCCGCCGCCGCCGCGGTGAAGCCCAAAAAGGCTCTCCTGCGCCGCCGCATCTCAGTATCCGACGTCAACGTCGTGGACAAGCCCATTATGAAGCGCGCCCTCGGCGGCACCATCGTGGGAAACACCATGGAATGGTACGACGTCGGTATCTTCGGATACCTCATCACCACCATGGGGCCCGTCTTCCTGCCAGAGGCCGACGCATCCGTTCAAACCCTGTTTCTGCTCGGAACCTTCGCCGCAACGTTCTTCGCCCGACCGCTCGGCGGCGTGTTCTTCGGCTGGCTCGGCGACCGGATCGGTCGCCAGAAGGTGCTCGCCACCACACTGATTCTGATGGCCGCCTCGACCTTCGCGGTCGGCCTGCTGCCCGGCTACGCGCAGATCGGCGTCTGGGCGGCGGTGCTGCTCGTGTTCGTCAAGCTCGTGCAGGGGTTCTCCACCGGCGGCGAGTACGCCGGTGCGACGACCTTCGTCAGCGAGCACGCCCCCGACAAGCAGCGCGGCTATTTTGCCAGCTTTCTCGACATGGGCAGCTACCTCGGCTTCGCCATCGGAGCCTCGCTCGTCTCGGTGCTGCAGCTCACACTCGGTCAGTCGGTCATGGAGGATTGGGGCTGGCGCATCCCGTTCCTCATTGCCGGGCCGCTCGGCCTGGTCGCCATCTACTTCCGTATGAAGATCGACGAGTCGCCCGCGTTTCAGGCCACCCTCGACGCCCAGGAAGCCGCCCAGAAGAACCCAGTGGGGGCCACTGCCGAAACTCCTAAGGGCCCGATCCAGATCTTCAAGGCCTACTGGCGCAACATCATCATCGCCATGATCCTGGTCGCCGCGGCGAACACGGTCGGCTACGCGCTCACCTCCTATATGCCCACCTATCTCACCGAGAACAAGGGCTATGACGAGCTGCACGGAACGGCGCTGACCATTCCGATTCTCGTGATCATGGCACTGTGCATCCCGCTGGCCGGCCGACTGTCTGACCGAATCGGACGGCGCCCGGTGCTGTGGATCGGAGCCATCAGCACGGTGGTGCTGGCCTACCCGGCGTTCCTGCTGATCGGCATCGGTGACATCTGGTCGACCCTGCTCGGCCTCGCCCTCATCGCGTTCCCGGTCACGTTCTACGTCTCGAACCTCGCCTCCGCCCTGCCGGCCCTGTTCCCGACGGCGAGCCGGTACGGCGCCATGGGCATCTCGTATAACTTCGCCGTAGCCATTTTCGGCGGCACCACGCCGTTCATCATCGCCGCGCTCATCGTGGGCACCGGCAATGACATGATGCCGGCGCTCTACCTGATGGCCACCTCGTTCATCGGGGCGATCGCCATCTTCTTCCTGAGCGAATCAGCCAACCGCCCGCTGCCGGGCTCCATGCCAAGCGTGAACACCGACGAGGAAGCGCACGAACTGGTCAAGACGCAGGACGACAACCCCCTGCTCGACACTGACCAGATGCCGTTCGACCACACCTACGAGCCGCCGACCATCGCCATTCCCGTTCAGGAACCGGCCAAGGTCTAGTTCAGTAGTTGCCGGCGGGCGTGGGCGGTTTCGGTCGCGCACGCCCGTTTGTCGTCGGTTGAACGGATGCTCCCAGTCGGCCCGCGTAGAATTCGCGGATGACCACCGCGCCCCCCACCACTGCGCCCACCAACGCGAGCGCAGCCGAATCGAACGCGGCGGCCCCCGAATTCGCCGGAATCGACCCGCACGACCTCGAAGTGACCCTGCGGGTGCTCGCCTCGCTGCGCAACGTCGACCCGGACAGCGCCGACTTCGTCACCGTGCGCCAGGCGACCGCCAAGATGTTCAAGTCGGTCAAGATGTCCAGGCGTCTGGAGAAACGCGCGGTCATCGCCGACGCCGATCGCAGCGTCATCGCCGCCACAGCGACCGGCGCCCCGACCCGCATCGACGACGAGACCCGCGGCGCCCAGCTTTCCCTCGGCACCAGCGCGGCGACGGCCGGCGAGCTGCTCGTTCCGCGCGCCTGCTATATCTGCAAGCAGAAATACACCGTGGTCGACGCGTTCTACCACCAGCTCTGCCCGAGCTGCGCCCTCTCCAGTCACGCCAAGCGCGACGCTCGCACCGATCTCAGTGGCAAGCGGGCCCTGCTCACCGGTGGCCGCGCCAAAATCGGCATGTACATCGCGCTGCGCCTGCTGCGTGACGGCGCTCACACCACCGTCACCACCCGGTTTCCGCGCGATGCCGTTCGCCGCTTCGCCGCGATGGACGATTCGAAGGATTGGCTGCACCGCCTGCGCATCGTCGGTATCGATTTGCGTGACCCGGCCCAGGTGATCGCGCTCGCCGATTCGGTTGCGGCCCAGGGTCCGCTCGACATTCTCATCAACAATGCAGCGCAGACCGTGCGCCGCTCACGCGGCTCGTACTCCCCGCTCGTTGAGGCCGAGGAATCTCCCCTGCCCGACGGCCCGCTGCCCGAGGTCGTGTCATTCGGGCACACCAACGATGCGCATCCGCTCGCCCTGGCCGCGTCGGTCTCCGGTCACCCGCTGCTCGCGGCCGCGTCCGGTGCCGGCGCCCTCACAGCGGATGACCTCACCCGGCTGGCCCTCACGGCGGGGTCCTCGTCGCTTGAGCGACTCGCCGCTGGCACCGCGATCGACGCCGGCGGTCTCGTACCCGACCTGCACTCGCGGAACAGCTGGACCGCGAACGTCGAAGACGTGGACCCGCTCGAGATGCTCGAAGTACAGCTGTGCAATACGACCGCACCATTCTTATTGGTGAGCCGTCTGCGGGCCTCGCTCACGGCATCCGCCGCCCGCCGAACGTACATCGTGAACGTGTCGGCGATGGAGGGCGTGTTCGGTCGCGGGTATAAAGGACCGGGCCACCCGCACACCAACATGGCCAAGGCCGCACTGAACATGCTCACCCGCACCAGCGCGAAGGAGATGCTCGAAGACGGCATCCTCATGACGAGCGTCGATACCGGTTGGATCACCGATGAGCGTCCACACCCGACCAAGGTTCGCCTGGCCGAGGAAGGCTTTCATGCCCCGCTCGACCTGGTTGATGGCGCGGCCAGGGTCTACGACCCGATCGTGCGCGGCGAGGCCGGCGAAGACATCTACGGGGTCTTCCTCAAGGACTACCAACCGGGCGCCTGGTAATCAGTCGAGGTCGAACGCCGCGGCGATGGCAGCACTCAGCCGCACCTCTTGTGGGGGCAGCAGAAAGCCAATCTGGCGACCGAGGCTGGCGACCGGAATGGTCACGACATTGTCACAGCTCACCGCGCAGTCCTGGTCGAGGCCGTTCGCGGGGCCTACCGGGACTTCGGTCGACAGGCCCCGCACGGTACTGGTGATCGGTGCGACGGTAACTCGGGTGAGGTGGGGGCGCACGAGTTCGCGCGTTAGGACGAGGACCGGCCGGGCCTTGTCGAGGTGCGCTATGTGAATTGCCCGCATCGTTAGGCGAGGTCAGACGGAATACTCGCGCCAAAGCTGGCGAGTTCGTCCAGATCGTCGGCTTGAGCGAAACGGTCGGTCAGAATGCGCACGTCGCGCAGGGCGAGTTCGCGTCGCCGTTCTCGTTCGAGAGCTCGAGTGATCACGGAAGCACGGCTACTTTCCCGCCCTTCACCCACCGCCTGGTCAAGGTATTCCACTAATTCGTCGGGCAGGCGCACCGCTATTTGTCGGCTCATTTCCTGAGCATACCATTATGGGATCCATTCAGGTATGCTCTCCGTTTGGTTACGGAATATCAAGGAAAGCACAGTTCATGCGGCAAAATGCCCGCTGCTAGGCTGACCGAATGTTACGCCGTGGTCGCATCGCGCCGACCGTTCTTCTCGCCATCGTGGCGCTCAGCGGATGCACCGCTCAGTCCCCGGCAGAACTGTCAGAATCGCCAGCGACGATCGCACCGACGACAGCTACGGCGAGCACCTACACCTGTGACGACATTGCCACCCTCGATAACGTGGCCGCGGTGTTCGTCACCGCAGACGGCCAGGCCGCCCTGCCGCCCGTCGCCCCGGAGGGCGCGGTCGAGGGTGAGCACGCCGCGCAGATCAGCGCCGATACGTCGTCGTTTTGCACCGTGATCTTCTCGCTCGGCCAGTCGGCGTACGAGGTCGAGTCCCGCACCGACGCGGTGGCCGTCGCCGAGGCAGTCATCGCCCAGTCCCGCTAGCTACCCGATCGAAAGGACTTATTCATGACCGAGGACACTTTCGACCGAGACGTCGTACGTTCCTTCAAACAGTTCATGGACCGCGTCGTCGCCAACGCGGATGACCGCGGCCGGTCCGCGCTGTCACCGCTCGGCGAAAAGGTCACCGAGCACCTCGGTGCGAACGCGTCGACCTTGCCGGTCGTGTCTGAGACCCTCGCCGATCATCGACTGGTGGATGCCGATATCGCCCTGACCAGCCTCAGCGGCCCCGACCCTGATGAATTGCTCGGCGTATCCGGCGGCCAGCAGCGGTTTCACTCCACCCTTTCCGAGCTCGTGGCCAGCCCGTTCCAGGGGTTTGCCCCCGGTCCGGTGGACTACTCGGCCAGGGCGACCGGTCCGACGTCGACCCGTCAGGTGGTCTCCTTCGGCGTGCGGCTCATCCGCTTTGCGGGCCAGCCGATCGCTGTGCTGCAGCGCTCCGCGAACCCGCAATTCGGGCGAAACACCGCCGAACTCGAAATCATGGCGGTCGCGCCGGAGATCGTGACCGCGTTTCTGGCTCACCTGCGCGAGCTCATGATCGAGCACAGCGTGCTGCGCGGGCAGGTGCTCTCATTCGTGCAAACCGAATACGGGTCCGGCGCCGGAATCACCTTTCTGGAACGCCCCGTCGTGCCCGCTGCGGCGATCGTGCTGCCGGAGGGAATCCTCGGCACCATTTCCGACCACGTCATCGGAATCGGTGAGCAACGCCAGGCGCTGCTCGCCGCCGGCCAGCACCTGAAGCGCGGAGTACTGCTCTACGGTCCTCCCGGCACCGGTAAGACGCTCACCGTGCGCCACCTGCTGAGCGAAACACCGGGCATCACGGCCGTACTGCTCACCGGGTCCAGCATCGTGCACATCGCAGCCGCAGCTGAGATCGCACGCACGTTTGCGCCGTCAATCGTCGTCCTTGAGGACATCGACCTGGTCGCGATGCAGCGCCACGCCACGCCGCAGCCGCTGCTGTTCGAGGTGCTCGACGCTCTCGACGGACTCGACGGTGACGCCGATGTGGCCTTCGTCATGACCACCAACCGGGTCGAGGTGCTCGAACGTGCCCTCGCCGAACGGCCCGGCCGGGTCGACCTCGCCGTCGAGGTGCCATTGCCCGCGCTGGCGGAACGCGAGCGGCTGTTCCGCCGCTACGCAGGCACCTTGCCCTTCACCGCGGCCGCCCTCGACGCGGCGGCCGTACGTTCCGAGGGCGTGACCGGGTCCTTCGCGAAGGAACTCATCCGCCGTGCCGTGTTGCGCGCCGCGCTCCGGTCCGAACCCGTTGACGACGACGATTTGCAGGTCGCCCTCGACGATTTGTTGTCGGCGGGTGCGGCCCTGACCCGGCGACTCCTGGGCACAAGCAGCGGCGAAAATGAGCGCTGGCAGCCCGATCAGGAGCCAGGCGACGGGCCGAACGGCGGCAGCTACGTTCCACTGCACGGTGCGGCGGCCGTAATGACGCGCCAATTCGCCTCCTTCAGGGCGAGCGGTAGCACCCCGCCAGTCACGGTCAAGCCACCCGCCGACGCCCCGGGCGCACCTGACCATACCGACGAAACCCACTGACCGGAACTGACCGGCACCGACAGACCCTGGCAAGTTGCCGCCGAACCTGCAGATCTTTTGCTCACTCTCACCAGGATGAGCAGAGCCACGCCTTAGCCAGCGCGGCAACCAGTCATGGTTAGGCTTAAGGGGTGCGATGGCGCCACGAGCGCCAAAGCCTCACAATCGTGAACCGAATTGGAGAACCAAGTTGCCTGGAGAAAATCTCACCCGCATCGAAGCCCAGGAGCGCGCCGCGCTCGTGACCGTCGCGAGCTACGACGTCGTGCTCGATCTCACTACCGGTCCAACCACCTTTGGCAGCACCACCACGGTGCGCTTTATTGCGACCCCCGGCGCCTCGACCTTCATCGATGCCATTACTTCCACGGTGCACTCGGTGACCCTCAACGGCGCGGCGCTCGACCCGGCCGTCGTGAGTGACGGCATCCGCATTCAGTTGGATGATCTGCAGGCCGAAAACGAGCTCATCGTCGTCGCCGACGCGCTGTACACCAACACCGGAGAGGGACTGCACCGCTTCGTCGACCCGGTCGATAACGAGGTCTATCTCTACAGCCAGTTCGAGGTACCCGACTCTCGCCGCGTCTTCGCCGTGTTCGAGCAGCCCGACCTCAAAGCGAAATTCGCTTTCACCGTCACCGCGCCGAGCAAGTGGCAGGTTGTTTCCAACTCCACCACCCCCGAACCGACCGACGCCGGCAACGGTGCCAGCACGTGGGCGTTCGCACCGACCCACGTGATCTCGAGCTACATCACCGCCCTCATCGCCGGCCCATACGCCGTCGTGCGCGGCGAACTCGTTTCGAGCGACGGACGTACCATCCCGCTCGGCGTGTTCAGCCGCAAGAGCCTCAGCGAATATCTCGACGCCGACTACATCCTCGAGAAAACCCGCCAGGGCTTCGCCTACTACGAGGAGAAGTTCGGCTACGCCTACCCCTTCGACAAGTACGACCAGCTGTTCGTGCCGGAGTTCAACGCCGGCGCTATGGAGAACGCCGGCGCGGTCACCTTCACCGAAACGTACATCTTTCGTTCCAAGGTGACCGACGCCATCAAGGAACGCCGCGTCGTCACCATTTTGCACGAGCTCGCCCACATGTGGTTCGGCGACCTCGTCACCATGACCTGGTGGAACGACCTCTGGCTCAACGAGAGCTTCGCCGAGTGGGCGTCGACGATCGCCACTGCCGAGGCCACCGAGTGGCATGAAGCCTGGACCACCTTCGCCGTGATGGAGAAGAGCTGGGCCTACAAGCAGGACCAGCTTCCCTCGACCCACCCGGTCGTTGCCACAATTCGCGACCTCGATGATGTGCTCGTCAACTTTGACGGCATCACCTACGCCAAGGGTGGCTCTGTACTCAAGCAGCTCGCCGCCTGGGTCGGCATCGACGCCTTCTTCACCGGCGTCGGCTCCTACTTTCAGAAGCACCAGTGGGGCAACACCGAGCTTTCCGACCTGCTGGTCGAGCTCGAGGCTGCCAGCGGCCGCGACCTCAGCGGCTGGGCCCAGCTCTGGCTCGAGACCGCCGGCGTCAACACCCTGCGCCCAGAGATCGCCGCGGACGAGACGGGCACGATCACCGGCTTCACTGTGCTGCAGACTGCGGCCGCCGACTACCCCACGATTCGCCCGCACCGCCTCGCGATCGGTTTCTACACCTTCAACGACGCGCAGAAGCTCGTGCGCACGCATCGCGTCGAGCTTGACGTTGACGGTTCGATAACGGATGTCCCCGCTCTCGTCGGCCAGAAACGCCCGGACCTGATTCTGCTCAACGACGACGACCTCAGCTACGCCAAGGTGCGCCTCGACCCGGCCTCGGAGGCCGTCGCGCTCGAGCACCTCTCGGCCATTGAGAGCCCGCTCGCCCGCGCCCTGGTCTGGGGTTCGGTCTGGGACGCCACCCGCGACGCCGAAACCACGGCCCGCGACTTCGTGCGCCTGGTGCTGAACAATGTCGCCACCGAAACCGAGTCGACCACGCTGCGCACCGTGCTTGGCCAGGTCGTGCTCACCGCGAGCTACTACGTGGCGCAGCCGTACCGCGAAGCCGTAACGACCGAGGTCGCCGATGCACTCTGGGCGCTCGCACAGGGCGCGGCGGCGGGAAGCGATGCCCAGTTCCAGTTCGTGAAGTTCTTCGCCTCCGTCGCAGCCACCCCCGCGCAGCTTGAGAACGTGGCGGCGCTGCGTTCGGGCAGCACCGTGCTCGATGGCCTGACCGTCGACACCGACCTGGCTTGGGAGCTGCTCACCGCCCTCGTGGCCGGTGGCCGCGCTGACGCCGCTGAGATCGACGCGGCCCTTGCGGCCGACAACACGGCGACCGGCGCACAGTCGGCTGCCCTGGCCCGGGCCGCCCTGCCCACTGCGGAGGGTAAGCTCGCCGCCTGGTCGTCGCTGATCGATGTTGACACGGCTGCGACGACCATCGTGCGCACGACGGCCGCCGGGTTCCTGCGGGTGAACGACTCAGGCCTGCTCGAGCCGTTCGTCGCGACCTACTTCGAGATGCTGCAGCGAGTGTGGGAGGCGCGCAGCTTCTCGATCGGCGAAAAGCTCGTGATCGGCCTCTACCCGGCGCCGCTGAACAACCAGGCCCTCGCCGACGCGACGAAGACCTGGCTCGACGCCAACCCGGAGCCGGCCGCTCTGCGCCGCCTCGTGGTCGAAAACCTGGCCGGAGTCGAGCGTTCGCTCCGGGTACAGGCTCGCGACGCCGAATAGTTAGCACCACCGAACACTGCGAACCCCGCGACCAGCCAGGTCGCGGGGTTTTCGCGTGCGCCGACGCGTTCACAGCTAATCGAGAGGATGCCGCTGCCTGCGTTCTCTGCACCGGGTTGCGCTGGCCGCGCGGGTAATCGGTCACCAGCGACCGGGACTACCTCTCGGGTACCGCCGAGGCCCCTCGGTAGACTGGCTTGGATATGAACTGGGAAACTTTCTGGGCCAACCTCGCCACCTCCATCGCCGATATTCCGTGGACCGATTACGTCGGAAAGATTTTCGCCATTGCGGCAATTATCGTCGTCGCCTTCGCACTGCGCTGGGCCCTGCAATTCGTGATTCGCCGGGTCGTGCAACAGATCGTCTCTGGCGTCAAGAAGAACCAGAAGGTCGACGACACCCAGGCGCTGAACGTCTCCCCCCTGGCTGCCGTGCGCGTCGTGCAGCGCTCGCGCACACTCGGCGCCGTGCTGGCGAACATCGTCAACGTGTTCATTCTGATCACCGCACTGCTGCTCATCGTCACCACCCTGAACAAAGACATCCTCGGCTCCTTCGCGCTGCTGACCGCGGCGATCGGCGCCGGCCTCGGTTTCGGCGCGCAGAACATCGTCAAAGACATCCTCAACGGCTTGTTCATGGTGGTGGAGGATCAGATCGGCGTTGGCGACATCGTCGACGTGGGATTCGCATCCGGTGTCGTCGAAACGGTCGGAATTCGCATCACTCAGGTGCGCGATATCGACGGCACGCTCTGGTTCGTGCGCAACGGTGAGATTCTGCGGGTCGGCAACATGTCGCAGGGCTGGGCCCGCGTCATCATCGACCTCGCCATCCCCTACAGTTCCGACGTGGAGGCCGTGCAGGACGAGCTGCTGCGCGTCGCCAGTGCCCTGGCCTCGAGCCGCAAGTGGCGCGCCTATATCCTCGAAAAGCCGGAGATCTGGGGCCTCGAGTCGATCAGCGCCGAAGCCCTCGTCACCCGGCTCGTGGTCAAAACCCGGGTCTCGGCCAAGTGGGACTTCGCCCGCGACCTGCGCCTGCACATGAAGAAGGCCCTGGACGGCATGGGCGTTCCGCTCACCCCGCTCAACAGCGTCGTCATGACCACCGGCGACGGCACCATCGACGGCTCGACCGTTGAACCGGTCGAGGGTGCCCTGGACGCGGCCGAAGAGGCCGCGGCAGCCGTGCCCGACGTCGTAGCCGGCGTGCGCACCGGCCCGGTCGCGGTGCGGAAGCCCCGCGGGCCGCGCAAGGCCAAGCCCAAAGACGTGCCGGCTCCGATGAAGGCACCAGACCCCGAAGTTCGCGGCGACGGCATTGACTGACCCGTACCGAAGAGAAAGCTGCACCGAATGACCTCTGAACGACACCCGACCGATCAGCCCGCCACCCCCGCCGGCGTGCACCTGCGCGATGGCGAGAACGGCCCTGCCGCGGTGTCGACGTTCTTCGACGAGGTCGGTGGAACACCATTCTTCGAAAGGCTCGTGCACGATTTCTATGTGGGCGTTGCGACCGACCCGGTGCTGAAGCCGATGTATCCCGAAGAGGATCTCGGCCCGGCCGAACACCGGCTGGTCATGTTCCTCGAGCAGTTCTGGGGCGGTCCAGGCACTTACAGCGAGCAGCGCGGTCACCCGCGTCTGCGCCAGCGGCACCAACCGTTCAAGGTCAATCCGGATGCCCGCGACCGGTGGCTGGGCCACATGAAAGTCGCCGTGGACGCGGCCAACCTGCCACCGCTGCAGCAGGGCATCCTCTGGGATTATCTGGAACGTGCAGCTTTCGCGATGGTGAACAGCTTCGAGGACTAGGTGTACCGAGCCAACGGCGATACCTCCACGGTGCTCGGTGCGTTCGGGCAACGACGTGGTTTTGGGGTTTTACGAGCACCTCGGCTACGAGGACGCCAACGTGCAGGTGCGCTCCAAATGGCTGATCCAGCCGACAAACTAACCGGGCTGGGCCTGTTACAGTGCGAGCGACTCGGCGGCCGCGCAGGGGCTCGCCGTTGGATCGGCGCGGTGCACGCTCGAGCCCTCTGTTGGCGCCCGAATCTTTCGGGCTCGACGATCGGTGGGGTCGGGAATGCGTTCCACCAGCTGGGCGTCCACCATGCCGTCGAGCAGGTAGATCAAGACCGTGCGATCGATGGCGAGGTGCGCCCCGATGGCTTGCTGGGACGGCAGGTCTCGGTGAATGACGGTCGACAGCACCTGATAGCAGCGCACTCCCCCGGGTGGGTCGGAACAGTTCTGGCTCCGCAGGCGCTGAAAGCCGGTTACCAGGTGCGCATCGCGACCACGCAGCCCGCGGCATCCGATCTGGTGGTACTCGCGATTCCACTGCACAAGTACCGCACGCTCAACCCGGGCGAGCTCGCCGGCCGAATCGTTATCGACGCGATGAACTATTGGGCACCGGTCGCCGGCGTGTCCAATGCCGGCCCCCTCGCCGCCGGCCGCTCGTTTGAGCCGGCCACCGAGATCTTCACCGGCAGTCACAACGCGAACCAGCTTCGCGCCCTCATTCAGAAGGCCCGTCCGCTCGCGGTCGCTGCCTAAGCCACTCACACAATGGAGAACACCTTGGAAATCGGCGCCTACAGCTTCGGTGACACTCAACGGGACCCCGACGGCAGCTCGCGTTCCACCGCGGAGGCGATCAAGAACCTGTTCGACGCCATCGTGCACGCCGACCAGGCAGGGTTGGACTATTTCGGCATCGGTGAACACCACACCGTCTCCATGCCCGCCTCATCACCCGGCGCGATCATCGCCGCGGCTGCTGCGGCGACGACTCGGATCAAACTCGGCAGCGCCGCCAGCATTATTGGAACGGATGACCCGGTGCGGGTGTTCCAGCAGTTCGCCACGGCAGACGCCATCTCCGGCGGCGGCCGCATCGAGATCACGGCCGGCCGCGGCTCCTCGGTCGAGACCTTTCCGCTGTTCGGCTACGAATTGAACGACTATGACGAGCTCTACGCCCAGAAGCTCGACCTGCTGCTCACGCTCAACAACAGCGCCACGGAGAACGTGACCTGGTCGGGAACCGCGCGTCCCTCGATCCCCCAGCTCGACGTCGTGCCGCGTCCAGTGCAGGGCTCCCTGCCCATCTGGATCGCCACCGGCGGCAGTGCACCGTCGTCGGCCCGGGCTGGGCGCCTCGGCCTCCCGCTCGCCTACGCCATCATCGGCGGGCAGCCGCACCGGTTCGCGCCGCTCGCCAATCTCTACCGGCAGTCGGCGGCGCAAGCCGGCCACACCGGCGACAACATCAAAGTCTCGGTCGCCACCTTCGGCCTGGTAGCTCCGACCAAGAAGGAAGCGGTGGAGCGGATGTATCCGGGCTGGGTCAACCTCAACGTGGAGATGGGTCGGCTGCGCGGCTGGCCAGCGCCGCAACGAGGTTCCTACCTGGCCCAGGTCGACGCCCCCAATGCCTATTTCATCGGCGACCCGGACGATGTCGCCGAACGCATCGTCGACCTGCACCGGCACCTCGGCCACATGCGGCACTTTTTGCAGGGCGACCACGGCGGACTCCCCCAGGAACACCTGCTCGAGTCCATCACCCTGCTCGCCACCGAGGTCAAGCCACGCGTGGAACGGTTGCTCGCCGCCAAATAGCAGCAGACGACTCGCGCGAGTGATGTCGGCCCCTGAATTGCAGAGCCACGCTCGACATTGATCACGTCTGGTACCCGCCCGAAGGATGATCCTGAGCCAGATTACGAGCGGCCCGGTTTGTAGGCCGAGACCGACGGGGCATCCGCTAGCCAAAATCGCCAGGGGAAGTCCGTCGCACTGCCGCCGGGCCCGCTGACGCCCACGCGTGGTCCGGTCAGATGCGGGACGACCGCCCCGTCATCGGGTACAAAAAATGTCCACTGTCCGCCGAAAAGATCATCGCCATCGTCGGCCAGAGATACCCCAAAGCTTTGCGCGACGCAACCAGGACCTCGCGCCAAACTCCGATCGAGCAGGGGAACCTTTCGTGGCTTGATTTCTCGACGACTGCGAGCAATATCGGCTCCTTCGAGTACGTCTCCGGCTCTAATGAGACAACCGTAGGGCTGGCCTGGTTGTCCGGCGACGAGGTTCACCGCGTGGTGCATTCCGTAGGTGAAGTAGCAGTAAAGGTGCCCGGCGGGACCGAACATGGTCTTATTCCGATTGGTCATACCCCGATAGGAGTGCGCGCCGGGGTCGCGTTCACCGGCATACGCCTCGACCTCGGTTATTCGAATGGCCACAGTGCCATCGTCATCCGTGCGTTGCAGGATGCAGCCGAGAACTTCGGGTGCGAGTTCGAGCACCTCGCGGGCAAAAAATGCCCGGTCCGCTCTATGAAATCCCTCCAGCACGTTCACTCAGACAGTGTATCCGCTCCCCTAAGGCCAAGTTTCGATGATGGCAGTGTGACCGGGGGCCGTGACGAACTTGCGGTCGTCGGTGAGCAGTGACATAGCCAACGACTCGGCCAACGCGACATAGAACCCGTCGTAGGCGGTGAAATTGTGCCGCAGGCTCAGGACCCGCCGCTGGAACGGCTGCATCGGGTAGCGCACCAAGGGCAAGTCCGCGAAATCGGCGAGCATCTCCTCCGCCCGGTTCAGATCAATTTTGATCATGGGCTTCGAGGTCAGTAGAAGCCCGCGAATGGCGGAGCTCACCTCAGCATCGATCAGCGTCGGGGCATGCACGTACCGCTGCTGATTGAACCGTTCCTGAAGTCCTTTGTCGCCCCGACGGTTCTGCAGCAGCCGCACGACGATCGAGGCATCGACGACCGGCACTATCGGCGGTCATCCTCAATATACGAACGGATGTCGTCACGACTGCCCTCTACGCTGCTTCGGGTACCGATTCGCGTAAGAACATCGACCATCGCGGGGCGCGACGTGTCGTCGTGAATCAGCTCGCGGAGGTAGCTCGACAATGACATGCCCCGCGAAGCCGCGCGCGCACGCAGAACCTCGGCATCTTGGGCCGGCACGTCCCGAACCTGAATGATCTCGGTACTCATGCCCACAGCGTAATCCCGCCGCATGCATTCTGCATGCAGAATTTCACGGGTTCCGATCCGATATCGACCTTCGTACCCGAGGAGCACACCGCCGGAACGGTTCTTCTCGGCGCCGAGACGACCGGCGTCGTGAATGAGAACGGAACCGTGCTGCTCTCACTCCATTATTCCGAGAACGGCGACGAAGCAGTCAGAGCCGCCATCGACCTTCTCGGCGAGCCAGAAGCCACTCATCATGAGGATGGCTCGAATCATTACCCCGAGATGAATGGGACGTCGTGGGGCGGGTTCGACATCGTGGTGAACCGCTACCGGAGCGAGCGAACGTCCACCGACGAGGCCAGCCCATACCTGCCCGAATTCAGTGTTCAGGCCACGATCCAGCGCGGATAAGGGCAGCCGTCGGGCGACACGCACGATCCGCGAGCACTATCGCCAGAACACCGAGCAACACGGTGCCGCCGACGCGCACGAGACCGTCCATGCTCGGCAGGAACGCTGTAAATATGTTGCAGCGCTCTGTGGCACCAACGGACACGATAGCCGAAAACAACCATGAAGTGGATGCTGCCCCCACGACCCACGCCGGCACCCAATTCCACGGCGTCGGCACGGCACCAGCGCCAGCAATCTGCACGGCGGCGACGAGAGCCAGGGCGAACCGTACAAAGGAGTCAACATAGCCGAACACCACCAGCGCACTCGGCGCAGGATCGTTCGAAAAGCTCGCGGTGGTGGTGTCTATGATCGTCAATAATCGGAGGCACAGGTATTTAATCTGTGCCTCACTGAGATGTGCCGCCAATCATCTTCGCGGACTCACGCGCGAGCGTGACGTCGTGTTCGATCTGGTTCCACCTGAGCGCAGGGGTACCCGCGACCGCCCTGGAGGGTGCTGTTGAATTGCTCTGTCCGCGCTTATCTGGCTGCGTGTCGCGGCTGAGGCGTTACTTTTCCCAGCGGGGTTTTTCCGCTGGGGTGGCGGCGCGGTTTTGGCCGGCGGGGCGCCAGGTTTGGGTGGGGTCGAAGATGAGGGGGCCGCGCACCCAGGGGCGTCCGTGTCGCATGTCGATGTCCCAGCCGGAGGTTTCGATGCTGGCATGCGCGGCGTTGCAGATGAGAACGGCGTTGTCGATATTTGTCAGACCGCCCTTATTCCAGGGAATAACGTGGTGAGCCTGTGTGAGGTGCGGCGGCACGGTGCAGCCGGGGATGACACAGCCACCATCACGGGCCGCTAATGCTCGGCGTTGGCTGTTGGTGAAGAATCGGTTGGTGTCGCCGAGGTGCACAACCTGACCCTGGTGGCCGAACAACACGGGCTGATACCCGCCGGCGCAGACCAGCTCATCGACTTGTTTCACGGTGAGGGGTCCGTCGATGCCGTCGATCCAGCCGGCGCCGCGCCCAGCGAGGAGGTCGTTGATGTGGATGTGCACCAGCACCGTTGGTGCCGCGCCGCCCATCGTCGGGGTTGCGGGTTGTCGGGCGGCGGCTTCGAATACCGCGCGGAGGATGCCAGCCTGCTTCTCCCCGATCGAGCGGATGTCGCCGGGTTCCTGCGGGCAGGGACTGAACACCTGGCCGCTGCTTGCTCCAGTCCGCTCGTCGGCTTCGCAGTGCTCTGCCGGTGCGTGGTTCTCGGCCTGGTCACCACCGTCAGCAACGGCGGCAGCTGCGAGGCCGTCGCTGCTGTCGCTGCCATCGCTGCTGGTGCTGTCCGTGCCGTCTTCAGCGGACGGTTCGCTCGCGCGGAACGCGACCGTGGCGCGCGAAGCAGCGCCGGGAACGGGGCTGGCAGCGGCGGAGGAGAGGTAGGCGTCGAAAACGGTGCTGATGATGGCGCGGTCGAGAGGGTGTCAGATGGTCTGTGTAAGGGGTTGCGGATCTATTTGAAGGAGTGACACTAATGGTCATGACAGAACGAACTGAGAAGCTGAAAGCACCGAAGTCCCCGGCCCAGCGTGCGGC